>NZ_JBJUSG010000180.1:0-5400 GCF_046044395.1 Candidatus Magnetominusculus dajiuhuensis
TAGGGATGCCCTCGCAGGGAAATCAACGGGTGTAGTTATTTAGACGCTTACGTTATAGGCAAAAAACATCGCCGGTTCATTAAGAATTGTATTGCGAATTCCTTTATTGATTCCACCGCGTAAAGTTAAAAAAGATCTGACATTCTGCTCAAGAAGACGGCTTCCATATTTATCATAAATATCGGCAAGAACATGGCCGGGGACAACGCACAAGTATGACATATATTGATCTGAACCAATATTAGCAACAAGACAGGGGATACCCTCCTTTTGGAATTCAGTAAAATCGATTTCGATAGCTTCGCGGCCAAGTTCAGATTCGTGTACGCGATGAAAGCGAACAATGTCCCAAATGTGATATTCGACAGGGATATTATTTTGAGAATCATCAGGCCAGTCTATTACCCGGCTGCTTAATTCTGCGTCAGTTACAAGGAAAAGGAGAAACCTGGTAATTGATTGTCCGCGCCTGTATAGTTCTTCGGCGAGCGCATAGGCCGGTGAGCTTTGTTCAAGCTGAGGGTGTAATTGGCCGGAAAGGGATTCAGCTATAAAAGCCTGTAATCGCTGAAATAATGTCTCAGCATCTGACCGGGTGAGAGTCTCCGTTTCGGCACCACCTCTGAAATCAGCAACAAGCAGCTTTGCTGAACCATCTATGTCATCCAGAGAGTAACCATCAATGCGGAATTTCACTCTTTTGTCACGTATACCAATCCCTTCATGGTAGCAGGGTTCAAAGTCAGGAAACTCGTCGGCGTCCATGAGATGCTGAGATGCAATCGTTACAAAGGCTGATTGTGTTAAATCTCTTTCAGATGCCGCACACAAACTCACTGTCTCAATAAAATCTTTTCTGTAGTCTTCAATATCCATCCTGTCTAACCCCTTTGATTTATTTCATAAGGTTGGCATTGCGAAAGATCAACTTCATAGGTTGCTTTTCCAATACCAGCAGGCAGACAGCAACGAACGATTTTTGGAAATCCATCCACAACGCTGAAGAAACGAAATCGTTCCAGACAATACTTATGTCTGCTGTACTCATCGCAATCAATATATCCGGCAGAGAGAAGCCGCTCCTCAAATAACTGAAGCGCTCCAAAATCATTTTCAAATTCCTTTCGCAGAGTCGCAACAACATCAGTCAGGCTAAAAGAGTTATCGTCATTATTGTCTGCAACTGACATAACGACAGCCACAAGCTGCAGTTTACCTCCGGATACGTCAAGTTGTTCAGCAGAGGAGATCCTAACCTTAGAAGCCCCTGAATTCATTGTCTTAATCTCAAATATCCTGTCTGCATACCGGAAATCCTGTTCAGCATCAAGAGGCCCTTCCCAACCCTCTGCTGCCTGCACAGATGGATACGCTGGCAAGGCAAAATCTCTAAGGAACAACAGTTCGCCAATAAGACCCTTTTGTGAGGCTAAGTCAAGAAGACCATTCTGGCTTCGCTCAAGCAGGCGCTGCCAGTGAATAAATCTTCTGATTACTGCTCCGGCGGGATCGGATTTTGTAGAACATTTTCGACCATACTCAA
Source organism: Candidatus Magnetominusculus dajiuhuensis (assembly GCF_046044395.1). Taxonomy (NCBI): domain Bacteria; kingdom Pseudomonadati; phylum Nitrospirota; class Nitrospiria; order Nitrospirales; family Nitrospiraceae; genus Candidatus Magnetominusculus; species Candidatus Magnetominusculus dajiuhuensis. The sequence continues at coordinate 1,544 of NZ_JBJUSG010000180.1, forward strand.
CAATGTCCTCACACAGATGAGAAAAAATCCAGCCGAGTTCAGGTTTTATCAAACGAAACATTAACGCCCATCGGTTATCATTTCTTTGACGACAAAGTATCTGTATAGCGTGTGACTGTGACGGCACATCCACGCACCAGTCTGTTACAAGAAGCAAAACCCGTTCCCCTGAAACTTCTAATGCAAAATAAAAATCCAATGGATGGTTCTCATCAACCCGCTGATAGCCTTTGCTTGGTTCCATTTCTGCCCACCGCGCCTCAAACTGTATCATCATCCCCCACCATCTCATCGTCGGCCTCATCCATGAATATATTTCTCCATTCCACAAGATTGATGCGGTAACGGACACGCTGAGCATCGCTGCGATCGTCAAATTCAGGGAAACTCAGGCCTACCGCAACCAATGTATCACTGCCTGTATCGTATTTTTCCATTTCTTCTTTTTTAACATACGGTTTGATCAGGTGTAATAATAACAGAGGTTTATGTCTTCTCGCACGATAGGCCTTGTCAGGGACATTATTGTCACCATATTGTTCTTTTATCTGCTGAACAATTTCTGTGGAAATACCCTCTTTTTCAATACCGCGCGAGCCAACCCTTCTCTTGTCGCCGGAAACAAGAATGGATTTTGTTTCTTTGGAAATAACAACTCTTCTTTTTTGCGGACGGTAAGCTATCCATGCAAAATTTTCAGACGGCTCACTCCCATTCGGTATCACGACATCCCAATTTTGCAATTTTGGTTCGTTGGTGTTTTCCAGAAATGAAGCCAAATCATCTGTCTGAAAGGTTATATTAAGGGGATGACTTATAAAACTACGCAGGAAGTTGACGACATATTTTTTATGAACATCTCTCCATATAGTATTTTTCCACGAAGATTCAGCGCTGACTATTTTGCTTGTCCTGAAGTCGTTGAGCAATTTTTCTGCAGCCAATGAATTTGTATGAACGAAATTATCACCCATGTGCAACCGCGCCGTCTCAAGACCTTGCCCGCTCACGGAGATAATCTGTTCGATGTCTTTTGCTGTTCGCATTTTATTTCTGGCGGTCACAATGAGAGAGTCAGGATGCGCACGAACCTTGAGACCAAAATCTTTCGGCGTCAGATTAAAAGATTTCATTCTCCGTATTTCACCGCGCAATTCGTCTGTTGCAAGAGAAATATGCCGATACCAATGTATAGCCTCGTCTGTTAACCAAATTCTGCACAGGTCGTCATATCCGTCACGATAGCCGAACCATCGTCCCATCTGAAGTAACGTATCGTACATCTGCGAATTTCGTAAGAAATAGCTTACACAAAGCCCCTCCAGCGTCAGCCCGCGGGAAAGGCTGTTACCACCAACGGCAACGACACGCAGTCCGGTATCCCGGTAAGAAGAATAGTCAAGACTTGCCGCTCCGGAACGTTGATTCACAGACCTGACTTCAATCGGTGACGCCGCATGTAATAATGAACACTGAATGTCCTGCCATGAGAATCCGGTATTATTAAAATCTTGTTCCCATGTGTTTTTCAAAGCTGCTATTGCAGAAAAGCGGCATGCCTCATCCGGCTTGAGCTGGCTATAGTTGCGTATTTCTCTGTTCATCTCACGAAGTGTAATATCGAGAAGTTCTCTGACTTTATCTTGCACATCTGTAAAACGACTGACATTGACCAGCATAGACCGGTGTGTTCTTCCCTCTTTTCTGAGGTCACGAATTGCATTAGCGATGATAAAGACACGAAGTGCCTCCAATAATATATCCGGAAGCGCTTCTACATTTGAAGTCTTAGTATGTCGGGTCGGGAAGATTTTATCAGCATCGTCAATTTCCCTCAGACAATCAACATCTGTATCGTCGCCAAAAATCCTCTGAGCGCCCATGTGGTTATCGGGAGCTTCCAATGCGTAGATAAAATGTCTGGGGAAAAGATCATCTCCAAGCATATCGCATTCTGAATCAGGGTCTATAAAAATGTTTGCAAACGGTGTAGCAGTAAACCCTATATAACTGGATCTGCTAAATAAGTGGAGAAGCAATCTTATTCTTTCATTGATGGCTGTCGGGTCATCACTATTCGGGCTTGTATTGATGGATGCACTGTCAGCCTCATCATCAATAAGCAACATCGGTGTGTCTATTTTCCCACTGTTGTTGGCATTAAAGGAGCGCAGCCAGTTCTCCAGATTTTCAAGAATTCTTTTATTTTTCTTTATAACAACCCAAATAGGCTCATTAAAGGTATTTATTCTAAAACCAAGTGAATTGATAAGACCAGTTCTAAAATCACTGGTAGTTGATGTGAAAACAGCGGCTTGTCTTTGTCTGTTCAGCAGCCCAACTCCAACTTCCCTTGTTTTACGTTGTTTTGTTAATAAACCGGCGCTGTCAAGCCCGACAAAACCAGTGTCAAGACGTTCTTGTGTCTGTCTTCGCAGACTTTCAATAGAACCGGTTAGTAATATGATAAGCTTATAACCAACATCTGCCGCTTTGCAGCACAGCGCTGTATAGGTGGATGTTTTTCCTGATTGAACATCACCCATAACCAGCCCACGCCGCGACCATATTGTAGTTTTTGAAGGGTCTCCGATGAGATCAATTATCTCATCTGTTACTCTGTCCAGGGTGTTGATAACCTTAAAAGGCCATCCATTGTTGCCAATATACTGTGCATAACGCTTCCAGTAATAAGGTTCGATATCTGCCTTTCTTGCCGGAAACCATGATTGATGGTCTTCTGTAATTGCGGCACCGATATCCATATCAATACGCAGACGCGCATGAAGTCTGTGAAGTAACTGCATTGCCTCCTCTTCAGTCAAAGGATAGATGGCGCGAAACCTTTGAATGTCATTGTTTACATCATCTTCCTTAGGTAACTTCTCAACATAAAGCGTGGCGATAAGATTTTCTATTATTTTCATATCTTCAGCAGACATCTGACAACTCCTTTATAATGGATTTAGTTATTTCCGGATACTGACAAAATGGATCGATAAAAGATAGGCTTTGCAATAGTCTGGTTTGACCGCCCTCTATCCCGTTTGCCACATTGAGTAATTGCTTTGCCAGTTCCATGAGTTTATCTATAAGGTTCTCCTCATCATAATGCTGTGGACGGTCAGATGCCATATCTGCGTATAAGGCATCAACCGGATAGGTTCTTTCTATTGTGTCCAGAACTAATTCCAGAAGCCTGTGTGAACCTTCATTCAACCCGCGCTTAAATGTCGTGATTGCCGGATGTTCACGGTTGACAATATAACAGATGCCATCCCTGCCCTCCACACGGTTCCATGAGTGGATAAATTTGTCATTGTTAGCCGTTCTGCCACGAAAGTGATACACTCTCCGGCTTGTCCCTACAATTTTGTTGACAATACGACGCAAATTTACCCTGACTTCTTCCGGCGGATGGGCAGTTGACTTCTTTATATCAAGAGTCCATAGAGGATCAAGGCCATTAGGTATGTCAACTCTAACGCGGGCTAATTTTGAGAGTTCTTCCTGACGGGTCAGTCTGAACCACGTACCCCACCTTATAAGACGGCGGTTGCGATAGATGTAAAATCCCTGGTAACGCCGCAATCCTTCCTCTCCACCAGCGCGTCGTAATTCGTCTGGTGAGAGTTTGCTGATATGAGGCAGTATGTATGGTTTTATAAGTACCTTATTCCCATGGATTGTGAGCAGTTCTTCCTGGAGAAGTTGAGTTGCCCTATGCCACGAGAGAAAAGGGTCGAATGCAGCAACAGGATTCTCGTTCAGACGAATCTCTATCTTGTCAAGTCCTTGTTCGCCCCCAAGCTCCGATATAGAAATTTGCACCTATTGATAAAAGGGTTTTTGAAAGC
>NZ_JBJUSG010000181.1:0-5377 GCF_046044395.1 Candidatus Magnetominusculus dajiuhuensis
AATAGGACATTTCTATTTTGGTAAGAATAGGACATTTCTACTTTGGTACGACAAACGCTGGCGGGCACTTGACACGGCTAAGACTTATAATATAACCTATCCTGAGGATGCGGCTGACATCACTTAAGGACAGATAGATATGGATTGGAAGTTTTCGCCTCTGCAGGTCATAATCGGTGAGGTAAACTATTCAATAGAAGATTATAGAAAAGACCTGAGGGAGGAGGTTCTTACAACCCTCTCCAGCTTCAACATGGACGACTATTCTACTAACTTCTATGTGGATTACACCTATACGCTGTTTTACTGGCTTGCCACAAATCAGACAGTCCTGACATACAGCAGATTCATCCATGCGCGGCTACCCGATGACCTGGAGCTGAAAAAGACCCTTACAAGCACAGAGTTCTTATATTCCCTTGAACTGGATAACGTCAACTTCGTTGATATGCTGCGGGCGATACTTACTACCCTCACGCTTGGGTTTCTCAAAGATGGCCTGTCCATTGAAGACGCCAGGCGGGCCTTGAAAAACGCGGTCGGTTTCTCCAGAGAAGTGTGACCGCCAGAGAAATGTGACTGAAAAAAGCGCCATAGCAAGGTCAGCTCTTTCCATGACCGCTGCCACCACGATAAGCCGTTTGCTGGGGTTTGTCAGAGACATGATCGTAGCCCGGTTTTTGGGTGCCAGTGGACTGTCCGATTCCTTTTTTGTGGCATTCAGGGTGCCCAACCTGTTAAGGGAGCTGTTTGCCGAAGGCTCGATGTCATCCGGCGTAATCCCCGTTCTCTCGCAATATAACGCCACTAAGGGACAGTCAGCCGTCTCTGAGTTAGTCAGGGTGGCCTTCACGTTTATCTTCATCCTATCGGGACTGGTCTGCCTGGCAGGGATTATTTTTGCCCCTCAAGTAGTGAATCTCATAGCCCCGGGGTTTTCCTCTAATCCGGCAAAGTTCACCCAGACAGTCGTTCTTGCCCGTATAATGGTTCCTTTTTTATTTTTTGTCAGCATTTCGGCCATCGTCATGGGGGCGTTAAATTCGCGGAAGATATTTTTTGTGCCGGCAATGGCCTCCGCATGGTTTAATGTCGGAATAATCTCTACGATAGCCGCGTTATATTTTGGTTTAGCCGACCGCTCAGTCGCCGTCGCAATAGGGGTTACGATTGGCGGATTTTTTCAGTTTGCCTCACAGGTGCCCACTTTCTATAAAAACGAATTCTCATTAAAGCCATGTTTTAACTTCAGACACCCCGGCCTGAAACAAATAGGCCTACTAATCCTGCCCGCCACATTGGGCACGGCAGTTTCGCAGTTAAACATATTTATCAGCACCATACTAGCGTCCTATCTGCCTACGGGCAGCATTACGTATCTCTATTATGCCATGCGCCTGATTCAATTTCCGGTAGGCGTATTTGGAGTGGCCATGGGGATGGCCATCCTGCCGTCGCTGTCTGAACACGCGGCCAGAGGGGATTTTGACAACCTCACAAAGGATTTTACATTCTCATTAAGACTCCTCTTTTCGATTACCATCCCCTCGATGATAGGACTAATTTCGCTGAGTGAACCCATTGTAAACGTCCTGTTTCAACACGGGCACTTCGATTATCAGGCAGTGCGGGGCACTACGACGGCACTGTTGTGTTATTGCGCGGGGATTTGGGCTATGGTTGGCGTGCGTGTCGTTGCCTCGACGTTTTATTCCATGCAGGATACGAAGACACCCGTCAGGGCTGCCGCCTTCACGCTTATCATAAATATCACTATTAGTGTCATCCTGATGCAGCACCTGTCATTTGCCGGCCTGGCACTGGCCAATGCCCTGTCGTCTTCGGCAAATTTTCTTATCCTGTTTTATTTCCTCAACAAGAAGCTCAAACATATTGCCGTCAGGGGCATTGTGTGGTCGTTTATGAAGACGCTTCTGGCCTCTCTGTCCATGGGTGTTGTCGGATGGTATCTGGTGAATTTCAGACAGTGGGACAGCTCAGGGCATGTTCTTGTGAAATCCCTGTACCTTACCTTTATAATTGGATTATGCACGGCGGTTTATTTTGCCGCCGCACATGTACTAAAAAGCGAAGAGGTTGATTATATTGCAAAAATGGTTAAAAGAAAGGTTTTCGGGAGAGTATGATGGCAATAGAGAATCTATTTGATTGGATGAGGGCGATTCGGCGGGAAATCCACAGGCAGCCGGAGCTGGGGTTTAATGAGCACAAGACCGCGGCGCTGATTGCGGCCAAACTTACTGAACTTGGCATTGAGTTCAGGACGGGCGTTGCCCAAACTGGAGTAGTCGGCGTTCTTGGTACACATGGGCCGACGGTTGCCCTGCGCGCCGATATGGACGCCCTGCCTGTTACTGAGTGTACGGGGCTGTCGTTTTCGTCGGAGAACGCTGGGGTTATGCACGCCTGTGGGCATGACGGGCATGTGGCTATTGTACTTGGAGCGGCATATCTTCTTAGGAAAGACCCGCCGAAAGGCCGTGTCGTTTTCATATTTCAACCAAATGAAGAGGGTTCAGGCGGGGCGAAGCCTATGATAGAAGGGGGCATCCTTGACGGTGTAGACGCCATATTCGCAGGCCACATAGATCCTCGTTACGACGCGGGGAAGATTATCCTGACGCCTGGCGTAAACACCGCCTACACTAACGGCTTCGATGTGGAAATTACCGGGCGAAGCGGCCACGCGGCCCGCCCTCACGAGGCCATAGACGCGGTTGTCATCGCCTGTTCGATGGTAATGCAGATTCAGGCCATTGTCTCGCGCAGTGTTGACCCTCTGAAACCGGCTGTTATTACAATAGGACAAATTACAGGAGGCACTGTAAACAATGTCATAGCAGAACATGCCATATTAAGGGGAACGATAAGGACGCTTGATGACGTTACAAGGCAGTTGATATTTGAAAGGCTCAAGGGGCTTGCGTCATCGTTTGCGTCTATGCACGGCGCGACAATAGACGTCAGGATTCATGACGGCTACCCGCCGTTGATAAATCACGCCGGACAGCTTGAGACCGCACAGGAGGCAGCCGGAAGCGATAACGTGGTAATCCTCCCAACGCCAAGCATGGGAGGGGAGGACTTCGCCTTTTTTGTTGAGAAAATACCAGGGTGTTTCGTACGATTCGGTGCGCGCAAAAAGGGACATGAACAATTCCCGCTTCACAGCCAGCACTTTGACTTCGACGAAGAGGCCATGAAGACCGCCGCGGAGTTCATGGCCCGTGCCGTACGCATTGAGATAGGAAAATTAGCGACCAGAGCGGGCTGAATCCCCACGCCCAGGAAATAGGGCATAGACAAACCCGTCAGGGTGAAGGTAGAATATAATCATGGAAACACTTACAATCGAACGAGATTTAGACTTAACGGAGATTATCAACGGGGAGGAAGTTGTGTCGCCAAGCCCTTTTAGGAAACACCAAAAAATAACAAAGAGGCTCAATAGAATAATAGACCGCCATGTTGAGGCCAAAGGCTTAGGCGAATTATACTTCTCCCCTCTTGACGTAATCTTAGAAGAAGGGATTAACCGCCTTCAACCCGATATACTGTTTATCCGAAAAGAGAATGTGGCCATAGAGCAGGACTGGATTCGTGGCGTACCGGATATGGTCTGTGAGATTGTATCACATGGGACTTACAAAATGGATATGGTAGTTAAAAGGGGTCTCTATGAAAAATACAAAGTGCCGGAGTATTGGATAGTCGTACCGGAGCTTGATGCCATTGAGATTTTAACTCTTGACAACGATATATACAAAACACACTCCATCGCAGAGATTGAGGGCGTGGTTACGTCTAAGGTCATCGAGGGGCTTCAAGTCAATATCAAAGACATTTTCGAGGACTGAAATTGGGTATAATTGGGGTATAATTGGGATGTGTCCCTATAATTACTAACCATTCCCCCGTCACCATTGCGCATTCCCAAAAAGGAGGACATGTAAATGGGGAGCTCTCTTGATAAAGTGACGATAAATGGGTTTAAATCTATTCGTGAGTTGAATGATTTTGGGCTGAGAAATCTGAATGTTATCATCGGCGGAAATGGTGCGGGAAAGAGTAATTTTGTAGAATTTTTCCGCATGATTTCCGCCATGATGAAATCAGATGGCCTAAAAGAGTATGTTGCCGGTAATGCTGATTCATATCTTTTTGGTGGTACGAAACTAACAAAATCTATTACTGTCAGAATGGTCTTTGGGCTGAATGGCTATGATTTTGAATTAGCTCCTACCCAAGATGGTTTTTTTCTCATTAATAACGAACAACGCCATTATTTTCCTTATAACGCAACGCGAAATCTTGGGAGCGGGAATTTCAATCCTGGTCTCTTAACCGATAAAAAAAATATAGAGACGGCTTCTTGGTATACCTACAATGCGATCTGTTCATGGAAAATCTATCACTTTCACGATACCAGTAACGAATCTGGAATGCGACGGTATCACGATCAAGGCCATGCCGGGGCATTATTCATGGATGCCTCGAATATCGCTCCTTACTTGTTCCGATTGAAAGTAAGTGCCCCTGGTGTTTATAGCGAGATTGTTGAAACAGTTCGACTGGTCATTCCTTTTTTTGATGATTTTATTCTTGAACCAAATATCCATGAAAAGTTGCGGCTCGACTGGCGGCAAAAAGGGCTCAATGATTACCCAATGCGGCCAACCCACTTATCCGATGGCTCAATCCGATTCATTTGCCTCGCAACGTCGTTGCTGCAACCTGATCCTCCGTCTACAATCATCATTGATGAACCTGAGCTTGGTCTTCATCCATCGGCCATTTCTATACTCGCGGAACTAATTCAAAACACATCCAAACGCACCCAGTTGATAATTGCCACTCAGTCTCCGGCGCTCATTGATCATTTCAGCGTTGAGGATGTCATTGTTGTAAATCGGAGAGATGGCGCGTCAACCTTTGAGAGATTGCAGGAAAAGGACTTCAATGTCTGGCTGGAAACCTATTCTGTCGGTGAACTCTGGAGCAAGAATGTAATTTCCGGAGGGCCGGTCTATGAGTGATTACGCTGAAATTGTGGCACTTGTGGAGGGGACAACCGAAAAAATATTTGTTGCCGATATGTTGGCGCCTTACCTATTTGAAAAAGGTGTTATTATGACGCCGATTGTTATTTCCAAGCCGGGACAGAAGGGGGGAGACGTAAAATTCGACAGGGTAAAGAATGATATCAATCTTCATTTAAAACAGAGGCGGGACACCTATCTGACCCTTATTGTTGATTTCTATGGCATCAAGGGTGATTGGCCTGGTCTTAAAGAGGCGAAACAACGTAAGCGTCTAAATAACTACACCCGTTGATTTCCCTGCGAGGGCATCCCTA
>NZ_JBJUSG010000182.1:0-5305 GCF_046044395.1 Candidatus Magnetominusculus dajiuhuensis
ATAGGGGGTACTCTTGCCGGTAACCCAGCGGGTGTAGTTATTTAGACGCTTACCTCGGAGAATAACCAGTTCTTACAACCCACCACAAAGGGGATGATGGCATTTTCGGTCATGTTGCTATCCTCCCTTAACCTACCGACTTCTACACAACTTTAAAGCTTGCTCCTTTGATTAATCATAATTCTATCGCCGCGCCCAATAAACCTAATAGGTCGGGTTGCCTTTTTCCGTTTCCCAAAGCACACACAAAGCTCCTCAAGCATATCAATATGAGAGTGGTTCATACCGCATTAAGTAGCGCCGCCGCATCTTTCGGAAGTTTATCAGCCTCTGTGAGCGTCCTACAAGTAGGGTAACATAATGCTTTATATTTAAGCAAGACGGATTTTAGGAAAGAACGGGTCAGAGGCTCTGTGTGATAGCAGTAAGTTTTCCATAAAGACGGCAGGGAATGCTCCCAAATGCTTGATTCCGTCGCCTTTCTCCGTGTTCCAGATTGAGTAGAGGAGCGGTTTGAAGGTTTCCAGATTTCTGGGGAAAAGGTGTACATTCCTATATCGGAGCTTGGGCTGACAGCATATCTTGGCAAAAGTAAGGCTTTTAGTTTACTATACAGCATGAATGATAAGAAAACCACTTTCACTGCGCTTGGATTGTGTCCGCGAAAACCAAAATCAACCAAACTCCATGTGTGTGTTTGTATAATGTGCGTGAGTTGTGGAGAGGGTGTTTTTTTTCAATATGAGGTGTCATACCCTGGGGAAACATGCGAATGAGACAGATTACAATTTCTGTTAGGACCATAGCCGCTCTGCTGTTGCTGTTGTTGGCCACAGCATCGGCCTTTGCTGCTGAGGAGCTTACTGAGGGTGAGAGACAGTGGCTTGCCGCGCACAAAAAGATTCGGGCCGGGGTATCCCCCGATTTCCCGCCGTTTGAGTTCGTTGATGAGGCAGGCCATTACACAGGAATTGCCGCCGACTACATGCAGCATATAAATAAACGGCTTGGCCTCGTCTATGACGGGATTGAAAACGTCCAGACAGATGAGATAAACAGCATGGTAAAGGCGAATCGTCTGGATGTCATACCGTGTCTTGGTATTACAGAGGAGAGGAAAAAATATCTGATCTTTACGAAGCCCTATATTGAGATTCCTGTTGAGATAATAACAAAAAAATCGTCAAATATCATGACACTAAAAGACCTGAAGGGGAAAAAAGCCGCAATTGTGTCCGATTATGATGAGGAGGATTTGATAAGACGAGACCATCCCGGCATAAATATAGTTTCTGTCCCGACGATGGAAGACGGCCTCAAGGCCGTGTCTTTCGGAGATGTGGACGCGTTGATAGGAAACGTCTTTTCTGTCACCTACCACTCAGGGAAAATGGGCATAACCAACCTCAAAATAGCGGGAAGCACGGGTTATACATACAGGCCGGCAATTGCAGTTAGGAAGGACTGGCCAGAGCTCGCCGATATGATTGAAAGAACCCTTCAGGGCATGACCGCCGCCGAGAAGGAGGATATTTACAGACAGTGGGTGCGTATAGAAAAGTTCGGGGACATCGGCAGCAAAAGATTATTGCTCATGCTTCTGTCGGTGACAATGGCAGCCGTTACAGCCATATTTTTGCTGTTTATATGGAAAGAGAGGCTAAAGACAAGGGTGAAAGAGAAGACGAAGGAACTGGAACTCTCTAAGGAGGCGCTTGAAAAGGCACGCAACGAACTCGAAAAAAGAGTTACTGACCGAACCTCGGAACTCAGAGAGGCCAACGAAAAACTTAGAATAGAAATCACCCGAAAGCAAGCGGTCGAGGTGGCGCTGAAAGAGAGTGAATCAAAGTACCGCTCCTTGTTCAGCTCAATGAACGACGCGGTTGCCCTCCATGAGGTTATATACAACGACAAGGGCGAGGCCGTAGATTTTCGTGTGCTGGACGTAAACCCCGCCTACGAGACCGTTATGGAAATTCCAAGGGAGCGTGCGGTGGGCACACTCTCCGGAGTACTCTTTGGCGCTCACTCAGGGCAGTTTATAGAGCTGTTTGCGGGCGTAGCTCAAAAAGGGGTTGCGGTCTCAATTGAGGCCCACCTGCCCTCGGTTGGAAAACACTTTAAAATGTCTGTATTCTGCCCGGCAAGGGGGCGTTTTGCCTCGATATTCTCCGATATTACCGAACACAAAATGCTTGATGACGCCCTTAAGGCAAGCGAGGAGAAATTCAGAGAACTTGCTGATATGCTGCCCGCTATTGTGTTTGAAGTAAACGAAAAGGGGGTTTTTACATTTACCAATCGCTGCGGTATTGAGACCTTAGGCCTCACACACACCACAGACGGCCTCGACATATTGAAAACCATCGGGGATGACAACGTCGGGGCTTTTAAAGCACACCTTGCGAAGATAATCGAAGAGCAAACGGTCTGCGGAGGCGCAGAGTTCAAGATAAAGTCAGGGGATGGCCGTATAATCCCTGTGTTTATCTACGCAAGCGCCATAATTCACGACGGCATTGTAAGAGGCGTAAGGGGTGTCGCGGTTGATATAACCGAACGGGTATTGTTTGAGAAGGCCCTGCATGAAAAATCATTGCAGTTGGAGCGCCTGAACAATGGCCTCGAAGCCAGAGTCAGAGAGGAAATCACAAAGACGATAGAGCAGCAGCATGTCCTCATCCAGCAATCCAGGCTGGCGTCAATGGGCGAGATGATAGTCAATATTGCCCACCAGTGGAGCCAGCCGTTGAGCGCTCTTAACCTGATTTTAATAAATATCAAAGAGGCCTCGGACTTCGATGAACTGGATAAACCAAACATTAACGACTTCACATCAAAGGGCCAGCAGCAAATTAAGAAAATGGCCGCAACTATTGACGAGTTCAGAAATTTCTTCAAACCTGACAAAGAAAAAGAACTTTTTAGCGTCTCAAAATCCATAAATGACGCGTTGGCACTGCTTAGTGGCTCTTTCAGGAATTACCTGATTTCCACACAATTGAATTCCACTGAAGACATTTCCATCTACGGCTATCCTCACGAATTCTCACAGGTTATTCTAAACATCCTGAGCAACGCAAAAGAGGCGGTAACACGATTCCGCAACGTGGATGGCGTGATAACAGTTGATGTCTCCCATGAAGGCACCGGCGTCCGCATTGACATAACCGACAACGGTGGCGGCATTGACGCAGGGTTAATCAGCAATGTGTTTGATCCCTATTTCCCGTCGAAAGGACGAGACGGCGCCAGTATCGGCCTCCATATGTCAAAAAGGATTATTGAAGACCACCTAAACGGCTCAATAGTGGTTGATAACATAGAAGGCGGTTCAAGGTTCACGATTATACTGCCATCGCAAGTGCCGGCGTAAGTATTCCGGTATTAATGAAGCGTATTAATGAAGCCCCTTAGAGTTAAAAAACGGCATATATTTTTTATCTGTGCCCATTATATGCTCTGCCAGCCATTTCTTGAGGAAACTCATTATATCAAGTGTTAATCCGCCCTGGCCTTCTTTAAACTTTCGTTGGACATCCCCTGCCTGTTTTACAAACTTATGGTGCTGTTCTATGTGGGCGTCGAATTCTTGCTTTGGATAGCCAAATCTCTTCATGTCCTGCTCTTCGGCATTAAAATGAGTCACTGTGTAGTCTATAAGGCCGTCCAATATATCGCCGATTATGCGGTTGCCCAGCCCCAGCTTCATGGCCGCGTGAAGTTTATTAATAAGTTTTACTAAGTTTTTGTGCTCGTTGTCGTATCTCTTAACGCCGACGGAGTAGCCGTTTTGCCACTGCATCAAAGGTGGTACGGAGCTTAGTTTGCTTTCGATATCGTCATGGCCGATGGCCCTTCCGGAGAATTTGTACTGGCCCAGGGCCGACTGCATCTTTTTTACGATTGTCTCTGATAGTTCCCCGGCGGCGGAGGCGGTTCTCTGCGCACTTGATGCAACGGTGCTGGACAACATAGAGATATGCTCCATTGTCCTGGAAATCTCCTCTGTCGTAGCCGATTGCTGTTCAGTAGCCGCGGCTATGCGCGTTATCTTATCTGTTACGTCTTCGTTTGTTTGAACGATTTCCTCAAGTGTGGTACCAGCCTGATTTATGAATTCCACACCGTTGGACACCTCCAAAGATGCCTCATTCATTGATTCGACGGCACTGCCCGTGCTCTCCTGTATAGTCAGTATCATCGTGGAAATCTCTTTTGTGGCGCTTGAGGTCTTCTCTGCCAGTTTTCTCACCTCATCTGCCACAACAGCAAACCCCCGCCCCTGTTCCCCCGCCCTTGCCGCTTCGATGGCCGCGTTCAGGGCAAGGAGATTCGTCTGCTCGGCGATGTCGTTGATGACCTGGATTATCTCGCCAATCTGCCTGGACTTATCTCCAAGTGTCTGTACCACCGTTTGAGAATCCTCAGTCCTGTGCTTAATACCGTTCATGCTTTCGATGGTTTTGTTGACCACATCTTTTCCTCGTGAGGCAATGTCCGATGCCCTTCTGGCCGATTCAGAGGCTATCATCGCGTTACTGGCAGATTCTGCGGTCGTTTCCCTCATCTGAGACATTGAGTTGACTATCTGCTCTATCTGCTCGGTTTGATTGACGGCGCTTTGGGCAGTCTCGCCGGACAGCTCAACAAGCTCGTTAGAAGAGGAAGACGCCTGCTCATTAAGCATCGAAATATCCTCTACCATCGTGGTTATTTTCTCGGCCAGCTTGTTAAATATCCTGGCCGCCGCAGCAACTTCCCCTGTGCCGCTTTCATCCAATTTCACAGAGACATCGCTGTCTGATTCTGTAAACAATTTAAAACTCATAAGCGTCTTCACGAGTTTGTTGAGGTCTTTCTTTACAGCAAACAACATACCCGCAGCGGCCACGAGGATGATTATTGCAAAGATAAGATACGATAACCCATTACTTTCATTAATATAAGCCCAAAAACCAAGCCCGGCCGCCATTAATGATATTATCAAAAAACCAGCCGTAACCTTCGTTCCTACCGCCATAAGCCCTCCTAAGTTTTATAATAGCCAAAGTGACATATATCGCATCATAGGATTCATTATAACATATCCTGCACTAAGAATTAATCTGTGTGAAGTTTGTTTTCAGGGCAAACGCATTACAATAGAAAGTTGCACTTCTGGATTCCCGTTTTCGCGGGAATGACAGACAAGACAGAACATCTGAACCCCTAAATTTGTCGTTCCAGTATCTGTCATTCCTTTTTTCCTGTCATTCCTGCGAACAGACTGTGTCACAATAGTAAAGCAGCCCCCCCCCCC
>NZ_JBJUSG010000183.1:0-5187 GCF_046044395.1 Candidatus Magnetominusculus dajiuhuensis
TCTGTCCTTATGCCTCAGAATATGCACAATCATCATGAAATTCCCACTAAAGGGATGATTCCGGACAAGCCGGAATGACGGTAAGGGGCAAAGCCGGAATTATTGCATAGGTATCTTCTGATTTTTTTTCTAATGCGATTGCCTTGCAACACCGCCCTACTGGCTTGACTTGCCAAGCACAGTTATAAACTCCTTTAATATGTCAGCGTCGTATAAACTGTTTTGGTCGCGCAGGTAAGCAAGTGCCTCATACGGAGATATTGCCTTAAATCCTGGCCTTGATGTCGTCAGCGTATCATAGGTATTCGTTATGGAGATAATCTTGCCCGATACATGGAGCTTATCACCTTTTATGCCCATAGGGTAGCCCGTTCCAATGAGATTCTCATGGTGTTCTATCAGCGGGAGCATCGCTTCAGACGGAATTCCCTTGTATAGGTTGACTATATCAAGACCCTCAAAGATATGTCCTCTGAGTAACTCTGCCTCAAACTCTGTAAGGGATTGCACAGGTTTATACAGAACCTCAGGCGGTAATGTACTCATCCCGATGTCATGCAAAAGGCTGCCTAAGCCGATGGCAAATAGTTCAGCCCTTGATTGTATTCCCATTGCCAGGGCAGTGGCTACGCAAAATACGGAAACATTCACCGAGTGGGTATAGACATAGTAGTCGTGCTTGTTTACCGTAAACAGATTGGTTATTAAACCCTTTGTATCTACTATTGATGAGATAATGGTTTCTACCGTATCCTTACACGCCTCCACCTTCTCATGGTTTCCGGGGTCATTGAACAGGTCACGGACGAGTAACCTGGCGGTTTCCTTTATAATCATATTTTTACTGCCGTGGCCGTGGGCAACGCCGGAGTCCTTTGCTATTTTTGCGAGATAATCCCTGTATCTTTGTATTTCAGACCGGTCTATCATCAGCTCACAGGGGGAAGCCAACAGCTCTTTGGTGATTACAAGCTCGCCCTTGCTATTGCGCGCGAGAGACAAGGGGACGATGTCCATGTCTGTCTTTGTAAAAAGGTCAAAACCAACCGCCGTTGTCTCTACCAGACATAGTTTGTCTATCAGGATGAGATCGTTTATTGCCCTGACATAATTCGTGAATACACTATCGTCCGGTGCGACATCCTTTGCAGGCAAGCAGGGGACTTTGTTCACGTCTGCCTGAGGGGGAGCTTGCTGCTCATCAGACACAACATCTAATCCCTTGCCGGTGTCTATATACAGATGGTCTATGCCTGATTCTATTATTTTGTCTAACTGGTTCTGTGACTTTATCCCGAAATGATGTCTGAGAAACGGTGTCTTAAACCATGACGTATCAAACCCGTCTACGTACATTCCTATGCGTATTGTATTTGTTGGGATTCTCTTTCTCATCAGCCATCATCAGCATTTACGGCTCAAGCTCACCGTAACGCGCTCATAGTGTAACATACTTTTGCTGTTGTTGGCATTACACTATTGACAAGACAATCCTTTCTTATGATAAAATCTCAAAGATTGAGGCCATAGTTATAGGAGGGGTGGAAAATTGGAAGATATCTCAACGCTTAAGGGCCTGATAGGTGGCTTTAGACAGAGCCGGATTCTCTTTACCGCAAATAATCTGCGCGTGTTTGACTTTCTTAATAAACCTAAATCAGCAAAGGTTATATCCGCAAAGCTTGGCGCTGACCTAAGGGCAATGTCCATTTTGTTAGACGCACTTGTATCAATGGGGCTTATTAAAAAGAACGGCTCATTATATGAAAACCTTCCCATCAGCTCCGAATACCTGCAATCCGGCCGTCCTGAGTATCAGGGGGACATAATAAGCCACTACGACACGCTGTGGAATAATTGGTCAGGCCTTGACAATGTCGTCAAAACCGGCTCTCCAAATCGTACAGCCGCCAACCATGAGAGTTTCATCAGAGGAATGCACAATTTATCGGTTATGAAAGCGAAAAGCGTTATAGACTTTATTGACTTATCAGGTATGAAAACCGCGATAGACATTGGCGGCGGCCCCGGCACGTATACAATTGAACTTGCGGGGCGCGGCATTGATGTCACGCTCTTTGACAGGCCTGACACTATTGCCATCGCTAAGGAATATGCCGGGCATCTCGCAAATGTCAAATTTATGGAGGGCGATTTTTTAGTTGATCCCATAGGAAAGGGCTACGACCTGGCCTTTATAAGCCAGGTATTTCATTCTTATACCCCAGGCGAGAATCTCAGGCTGATAAAAAAGGTTAAAAAGAGCCTGAACAAAGGGGGTAAAATCGTGATTCAGGAATTCTTCATTGAGGACAACATGTCCGAACCGCTTGAAGGTGCCCTGTTTGCCGTTAATATGCTTGTGCATACAGAAGGCGGGCGATGCTATAGCGTAAAGGAGATGCAGTCGTGGCTTAACAAGTCCGGCTTTACGGAGGTTGCCATAAGCCGGCTTAACGAGGCCGTTATCATAAGCGCAGAAACTTAAAGACGCAGGGGGGTAACCCCCCTGCACCCGTAATCTCGCCCACGCTTTATCTATTGATTTCCGCGCCATTAAGGCTCTTACTGAATCTGTTGACATTTGCAAGAAAAACAAGAGAATGGATAAAAAAACCCTTTCAATAGCATATAAATATCTTGTTGATGTTTATGAATATGGATATAAGAATATGGGAATGGCACTTAAATATTGTGAAGAATATGTGGAGATATCGTCGGGAAAATATAAAGAAAGAGCGATTAATAGATGTGAACGCTTGAAAATAAACTAAATCAGGGCTATACTAAACCCTAGGACAAAAGCAGGGACAGTGACCGTTATTGAGGGACGCATACATGGACAATGGTGACGGGTTTCTTTTCCGTCGATACTATTGATTTGTCGCCAAAGCCGAAAGTATTCTTTTCCACAGACGGCCTTGTCTTAGCAGCCGTTAAATCAGTGAACGGGAAAGGAACTAAAGCAATATCACCTGACATGATATTTTTCGTGCCAGTGGTCATAAACAGAGTCTTTATCATTATCCCAATCACGATTAAAGCTGGGAAAGACAAACCCGTCCACTATTTAGTTAAATCTAAAGAAAAGTGAGGCGCTCCTTGTTTTAATACATCTACCAGTTATAGGGCGGAAAACAGAGACAGCGACCTATCTCATCCCCTAAACCTCTGAAGACCCCAAACCACCCCAAACGAAGCACCCGTGAAATCATCGTCCACCATTCCCACGCTCTAACTGTGCTAAGTGTTCCAGTTTTTTGTGAACACATTCATTAGCGCTGGACGTGTCATGTGATAAATACTAATGATGGTAACAAAATGAAAGGGAAATCGCTGATAAAAGAAAACCTCGAACTGGCCTTTCATATATGGCGTGAAGAGGGCACGAACGTCAAAAAGACGTTGAGCCGCTTAAATCAGGAACACGGGTTTCGGCTCAGTCAGCCGACGTTTTACGATTGGATAAAAAGATATGGCTGGAGGGAAAGGCTTGCCCGCCTCGACGCTCAGGAACTGAAAGGGCAGGAAGTATCACACAGCCCCGATCCCCTCGTGTCGATTGCAAAGCAGGTTGAGAAATACGACCGGTACTTTGAAGGACTTGGTGAGGCAGGGATAGACAACGAGGCGATGAGCGCTTACACGAACCTCGTAAAGACCAGGGCACAGCTTATCGAAAAGCAGCGGGCATATAAAGGGCAGACAATCATAGAGTTTATGAGGGAATTAATCAACTGGCTGTCAAAGAACGACCCGGACGGAGTTACCGTCATAGAAAAACATTTTAACGATTTTTCGAATTATGCAAGGGAAAAATATGCTTAAGAAACAATTCGACAAAGAACTTGAGACACTTCGGCAGTTGATAGAATCAAAGGCGCGGCCCTTTGAGGATGATAAGAAGGCACAAAAAGAAAGAGTAGAACGCGCGGCCAAGGACATGGATTATTTCGGAAGGACGTACTTTCCCCATTACATAACATCGTCGTCATCGGCATTGCATAAATACATCTGCGAACGCTACCCCGCGATGATTATGAAATCAATAGACACCGGCGAAGGCGACCGTGAGGCGGACGCCGCCCCGCGCGGCAATGCCAAATCAACGTGGACGACGTTAGTTCTGCTCTTGTGGTGCGCGGCTTACAAATACCGGACATTCCCGCTGATTGTGTCGGAGACATCCTCTCAGGCGGAGGATTTTATATCGTTTATCAAGGCAGAGCTTGAGACCAACGAAAGATTAAAGCAGGACTTCCCGGAACTCTGCGGAGAAGGGCCAATATGGCGGTCAGATGTTGTAATAACCCGAAGCGGGACAAAAATTACGCGGTATGAGACACGGAAGCCGCAGGCCGGACTTGGTAATATGCGACGATCTGGAAAACGACGAGGCGGTAGAATCCCCGTAATCAGACAGATTATTACAATCCCATAAAAAGCGGCAGACCGGTAACCGATGAAATAGCGGTTGCCACTGTAAGAGACCGCTATTCGACATACCCGTCGCAGGGGCTGACGCCGGAGCGCCTCACGCAGATATTCAAAGAGGCCGACCAGGGCAATGTCTCGCGGCAGGCAGAGTTGTTTGAAG
This sequence comes from Candidatus Magnetominusculus dajiuhuensis, assembly GCF_046044395.1. Lineage (NCBI taxonomy): Bacteria > Pseudomonadati > Nitrospirota > Nitrospiria > Nitrospirales > Nitrospiraceae > Candidatus Magnetominusculus > Candidatus Magnetominusculus dajiuhuensis. The sequence goes on from NZ_JBJUSG010000183.1 coordinate 4,598, forward strand.
AGATGGAAGAGAAGGATTTGCACCTTGGCTCTGTGCTTCAGACGCGCAAGTTACAGGTAATTGGCCTTGAGTATGAAATCCTGCCTGCGGCAACAGGGGGCGCGGACAAGAAGATAGCGGCGGCGGCAAAGACCATGCTTGAGGGGATAGAGAACCTGGACGACGCCCTGCTTGATTTGGCGGACGCAATCGGCAAGGGTTTTTCAGTGCTTGAGATAATGTGGGAAATCTCCGGCAACGAGGTATACATAACAGAACTAAAGCACGTCCACCAGAAACGCTTTACGTTTAATCAGCGCGAGATAATATCAACCATGCCGTATCTGCTGACGCAGGCATCCCCGATGTGGGGCGAGGAGCTGATAGCTAATAAATTCGTCGTGCATAGATACAGAAGCCGTTCAGGAATCACACCGCGCGCGGGGCTGTTGAGGCCGTGTGCCTATGCGTACATATTCAAAAACTACAATATCAAAGACTGGCTAATCTTTAACGAGCTGTTTTCAACACCTATGAGGATGGGGAAATATCAACCCGGCGCAAGCAAGGACGAGATAGCGGTGTTGAAGCAGGCGGTGTTTAATATGGGA
>NZ_JBJUSG010000184.1:0-5106 GCF_046044395.1 Candidatus Magnetominusculus dajiuhuensis
ATAGGGATGCCCTCGCAGGGAAATCAACGGGTGTAGTTATTTAGACGCTTACATGAAGCAGGTTGTACTGGCGTCTTGCCGGATACTAACTTACCCATTCAGCCGGTTTTTATTATTTGTGGTATTATAATTCGACAAGAAACTCTTTCCGATATAACTGCTTAATCATTGGCGCTGGTTATTGTCCTTTTTTACCGCTTATGCGCTTACCTCGCAGGGCTCGACTGCCTTGCGGCGTTGCGCACGCGGCGCAAGGCAGTGCAACTGAACAATGAGCGCCCACGCTGTTGCCCAATCTGTACCCGTTGTGCCGCCGATGATAGGTCAAACGCCTTCTCCCAAACAATCAGCAGCCTCATGGTGACAATTTACCGCCGTGGTTGCCTACCCCATAATCATTTAGTAGAACAGGATACGATATTTTCGTATACCACATCTGAGCCATCGGTGTTAAGGGCAATCGCTGTGGTGTTTCCGCTGCTATCAACATTAGTCCAGATGCCGGTTATATTGCCTGGCGTGCCGCTTGATCTCGTAAATGTCAACGTGCTGGCGGTTGTTGATTCCACATTTCTGACTGAAACGTTCGTTGCGGTCAAATTGGTAACAGCAAAGACATGCTTACCTAAGACCAGGCCTTTCGAGCACGGGTTGCCCAGTATTGCCGGTGAAGCCACGTTGGACTTGACAACCAGAATTTGACTCGTATTGTCGTAAACATACGCCCCGTATGAATAACCAGTACCGGTTTGAGAAATAGTGCTGCCGTTAACTATATCCCAACCGGCAGTATTTTGATTAAACTGCCACATCAACCAGTATGGGGTGCCATTGACCGACAAACCATCAAATATTAAATAATACTGGCCATTGCCGGCATCGTAGAACTGTCCGCCCGTTCCAATCGCCGCTGAGAGTGTCACCGCGTGAGACTGCCCTGCAAACAAGGTTAACAATAGTGATACAACCAAAACTAAAAGCATTTTTTTTCTCATATTGCCTCCTTAGTTAATTAGGATTACTTTCTCTGGACGCAGAGTAACATTTTTAGTCGCCTTTTGTCAAACACGAGCCGAGCCGCCATTATCCCCTTATAACCTGGCCTTTGTGATTTTCAACGGCTTTTTTCAGGGTTATGCTAAAATACAGCCATAGAGGCAAATCGAAAAAGGCATATATGATTAAAATCATAGACTGCCCAAAGGAAAGCTGTTATGATTCCGAAAGGCGGTTATCGCCGAAGGGCCGTTGATGTTGGTAAACAACACTATGTAAAGAAAGTAAAAATCTGGAGGAAAAATGGAAAATGTAAGTCTTCACGGAAGCATAAACGAACTTCATGGAAAAGTTAAGAAAGACGGCATGTCAAGTATGCTTGAGCGTTTTGATGCCCAGGAAAAAACTCGCTGTACGTACTGCACTAAGGGTGTAAGCTGCCAATTATGCAGCCAGGGACCATGCAGGATAACAAAGTATGCCGACAGAGGTGTGTGCGGCATAGACGCAAATGGCATGGTGATGAGGAATTTGGTGCACATAAATATTTTTGGCACCGCCGCGTATTCATATCACGCGAAAACGGCGTTTAAGACGTTAAAGGCTGTGGGCGAGGGAAAGAGTCCTTTTGAGATAAAAAATGAAGAGATGCTCAATAGCGTTGCCGTTACCATTGGAGTAGGAAAACAGGACAGCCCAAAGCAAACCGCCCTAAAAGTGGCCGAGTTTTTCATGAATGAATTTCATCGTGACTCTGACGAGGAATCAAGGCTCGTTGAGATATTTGCCCCTGAGTCACGCAAAAAAATCTGGAGGGATATGGGGATTTTCCCCGGTGGTCCACTTCATGAAATCATGGATACAGAAACCCGGTGCATGACCAATATTGACTCGGACTATGTGTCTTTGGCGAAAATGGCTTTGAGAATGGGTATCTCTATGGCTTATTGTTCACAGGTTCCTCTTGAGATTGTCCAGGACATCCTTTTTGGCAGCCCCACTCCCCATGAGACCTTTGTAGATGTTGGAATCATAGACAAGGACTATGTAAATATCCTTCCAAACGGCCATGAGCCTTTTGTTGGGGCGGCTATCATAAAACTTGCACATCGCGATGATATTCAAAAGCTTGCCCGTGACAAGGGTGCCAAGGGTATCAGGGTTATCGGTTCTATTGAGACCGGCCAGGAGTTGATTCAGAGATTCCCCACAGATGATGTCTTTGCAGGTCTTACCGGCAACTGGATAAACCAGGAATATGTAATGGCAACCGGTGCCGTAGACCTGTTTGCGGTTGACATGAACTGTTCTGTGCCGACTTTGGGCCTTTACGCGGATAAATATAACTCAACCGTAGTCAGCGTATCGAAACTTGTCAGAATACCCGGAGTAAACGTTCACTTTGATTACACCGCTGAAAACGTAGAGGACATTGCGGGGAAGCTGATAAACATAGCAATTGCTAACTTTGAAAAGAGAAAGGGTAAAGCTACGCTTATTCCTCAGAAAAAACAAGACGCAATAGTGGGATTTTCAACCGAATCCGTGCTTAAAGCACTTGGAGGAACTTTGACCCCGCTTCTTGACGCGGTAAAGTCGGGCGCTATAAAAGGCATCACCGCCCTGGTAAGCTGCTCAACCCTGGCAAACGGACCACAAGACGCCGTAACCGTGGCAGTTGCTAAGGAGCTGATAAAGAGAGACATCCTGGTGCTCAGCGCAGGTTGTGGAAACGCGGCCTTACAGGTGGCGGGACTGCAAAGCCTCAAGGCCATAGAGTTAGCCGGCCCGGGGCTTCAGAGCGTATGCAAGGCGCTGGGAGTTCCGCCAGCACTGAGTTTTGGCACATGTACAGATACGGGAAGACTTGCTAATCTGGTAACAGCCGTAGCCGGGGCACTTGGCGTTGACGTGTCACAGTTGCCGGTAGCCGTAACAGCTCCTGAATTCATGGAGCAAAAAGCGACTATTGACGCTATGTTTGCAGTAGCCTTTGGTCTCTATACACATGTATCGCCGGTACCGGCTGTAACGGGAGCACCTGACGTAGTTAAACTCCTGACCCAGGATATTGAGAGTCTTACCGGAGGGAAAATTGCCGTCGGCGATGACCCTGTTCAAATTGTGGATGGGATTGAAGCCCACATCATGAAAAAAAGAAAGGCCCTGGGCATATAATACAGGGCAGAAGATAAATACCCCAAAGAGCGGAGATTATAGTCATTCCCCGCTCTTTGGGTAAACCCTGGTAATACTTATTAACTTAGGGAGAGTAGGCATGAATACAGCATCGTCCGGGGCGCGTCTTGTTATCATTGCGGCCATATTGTTCGGGTTTTTGACGTATGGTATCGCAGATAGCACTGGCGAAATATATACCCTGTCCATAGCACATATCAATGACACACATGGCCATCTTGAGCCATCTAACGTAGCCCTGACATACAACTCACGTTCTTTCACCGTGCGCGCTGGCGGGTTTCCACGGATTGCCGGAGCCGTGGCCGCCCTGAGAGAATCTCATCCTAACTTCTTATTCCTTCACGCGGGGGATGTGTTTACAGGAACTGTGTTTTTCTCGAAATACCATGGACTTGCCGATGTGGATTTCCTTAACGCGATGCTCCTTGACGCTATGGCTCCTGGTAATCACGAATTCGACAAGGGGCCTTCCGTATTTGCAGAATTTATCAACAAGGCGTCCTTTCCCGTCGTGTCGGCAAATATTGAATTGTCAACGGAATCTCCGCTTTACGGTCTGATTAAACCCTATACGATTATAGAAATAAATGGCCGCAAGATAGGCATTGTTGGCCTCACCACCACAGATACGCCGTCCATTTCCAAACCCGGCAAATCGGTTAAGTTCAATGATATTATAAAGTCCGCCCAGACCTCCATCTCTGCCCTGACACGGCAGGGTGTAAACATTATAGTTGTGCTGTCACACGTCGGCTATGAAAATGACCTCGTACTTGCCCGCACACTATCAGGCGTGGGCGTTATCGTAGGTGGGCACTCCCACACGCTCCTGGGGGATGACGCTCTCCTGCAGACTGGCCTTAACCCGACCGGGCCCTACCCGACAGAGGTACGCGGCAGAGATAACGCTACCGTTGTCGTCGTTACGGCATGGGAGTATGGAAAGATACTTGGCCTTGTTGATATAGACTTTGATGGCGATGGCAGGATTGTCTCTTATCGTGGTAGCCAGACGCTTATCCTCTCGGAAAACGCAGCTAATACGCCGGAGTCGGCAGAGTTTTACGAAGCTATTTCAAGCGGGAAGATTACTTCAAATCCACGTTTTCAGATAGTTAAAGAGGACCCTGTGGCGGCGCTAAAACTCGATAACTATACGGCTCCGATTAAACACTACATGCAGGAGACAATCGCCTACGCCGAAGAGACACTTAAACGCGCGAACAACGGGGGGCCAGGGCCGATTATTACCGACAGTATGCTCCAAAAGACCGCCGCCTCAGGCGCCGATATTGCCATTATGAACTCCGGGGGCGCGCGTATTGACCTGCCAAAGGGCAATATCTCAATCGCCGACGCCTACACACTCATGCCCTTCAGCAATACGATATATGTCCTGAAGCTCAAAGGTTATCAGATAAAAGACGCCATTGAGTCAACCATAGATTTTCAGATAAGTAAAATGAAAAAGCCCCCTTTTATATACGCCTCCGGCCTTAAATTTGTCATGGACTTGTCAAAGCCAAAGGGACAACGTGTTGCGGGCATGGAGGTAAAGGCGCGGGATACAGGGAAATACGTGCCTTTTAAGATGGACGCCTTCTACAAAATAGCCTTGAGCGAATATATCGCCAAAGGGGGCGATAGTTTTAAGCCGTCACAGGGGGCTGAAGCTGTTTCCCCGTTGAAGGCGGCAAGTTCCGCCGTGGATACCGGATTTGTAGACTCCGAGGTCTTTATAGAATATATCAAGTCGCTGAAAAGATTAAAAAATCCCATTGAACAGCGAATTAGTACGATTCAGTGACCCTAAATCCGACACAGAGATTCGAAAAAATGAAAAAGCCCTCACTGGGTGTCGTACCAAAGTAGAAATGTCCTATTCTTACCAAAATAGAAATGTCCTAT
>NZ_JBJUSG010000185.1:0-5033 GCF_046044395.1 Candidatus Magnetominusculus dajiuhuensis
CGGAATGACAAAAATAAGGGGAATGACAAAAATAAGGGAGACAATTTCTAATGCGTTTGCCCTGTCGAGGGCAGCCTGTTGCGCCAAAGTAGAAATGTCCTGTTTTAACGATGCAGTGCCCGCAGCTTCTGTGCTGCCTCGTCGTTATATGGGGCAAGATGCAACACACCCTGAAACTCCGCGGCCGCCTCGTTGAATTGTTTTGCCTTTATGAGGAGATTCCCAAGGTTCAGACGTGCGTCTATGTAGTCGGGCTGCAATCTTATGGCCATTCGATAGTCCGCGGCCGCCTCCTCAAACTGCCCCCTTTCATCATAAATCGTGCCGAGGTTGTTATAGGCCACGGCAAAGTTAGGGTCAGATTGAACCGCCTTCTTAAACGCGTCAATCGCCTCATCCATGCGCCCCTGTGCCGCGTAGATGTCTCCAAGATTGTTGTATGCGTCGGCAAAATCCGGCTTCAATGTGATAGCGGTTTGAAATTCCCTTGAGGCATCCACGACCCGGCCCTGCCTTATGTAATCATAGCCCAGATTATAATGCGGCCTCGCCTTGTTCGGGCTTTTTCTCACCGTGTCCTCCCATAGCCTCACCCTGTCCGCCCATACCTCGTTTCTCAAAACAGTCATGGCTGAAAATACGACAATTATTAACGACAACACCGAAATCGCGTATACCTTCGCCGGTCTTCCCCACTTTTGCACTATCCACACAACCACGGCAATCACGGCAATAAAAAATCCCACCGATGGATAGTACAACCTGTATTCATTTATTACGTCTTTTATGGGTATAACAGATGATTCTACTGACAAGGCGATAAAAAACCACAGCATACCAAAGCAATACAACCTGGCAGGGCAACGATACGCCCTAAAAGATTTAAAAAGCATATACAAGGCCGAGGCGAAAAGCAAGGCAACCACTAAAAACGACAGCATCACGCCGGCCTTAAAAAAACTCCTGAACACCGGATAATCATAATCAAGATTGAGCGACACGGGGACAAATAACAGCCGTAAATACGTCACTATGACGCGAAGCTCCGTGAACAGGTACTCTGTCCTGGTTATATCTGTAACGCTGGCTAACTTCATGGACGAGTCTATGAGTTTTGGATTCAATGCAATAGCCAGCGCGTTTGCCGCGTCGGGGGCCTTATTTGCCAATATGGAAATCGGAATGATTAACATGGTAGATACAAGGGGAATGAGATATAATATCCTCTTTTTTAGCCTCCCATCAAGAAACAGAAACTCAAATAACACCGCTATAACCGGAAGCGTGAAGGCTATCTCCTTTGTCCTCATGGCGGCAACGGCGGCGATAATTGAAACCGCGTAAAGGCCATAGCACACGGGCGATGAGAGCTTGAGCCGCGACTTTACATAGGCCAACAGTGAAACAAGGCACAGCAGCGTGGCAAGAGACGTATAGCGCTGCACGATGTACGTTACGGCAGACGTCTGAATTGGATGGACGGCAAATAACAGTGCGGTAAAAAGGGCAGCCAGGCCGCGCCCAAAAAAGGGATCAAACGATTCAAAAAAAGGCGTCCGAAATATGAGCATGACAAGCCAGTATACAGCAAGGGCGCTCAACGCGTGCACTATCAGGTTAAATACATGATAGCCCGCGACATCCATGCCGTTGAGCTTGTAGTTAAGCGCAAACGTTAAAACCCCCACAAAGCGCCGGTTTGCCTTTGGGCTTATTAACGAGTAGCTGTCTTTGTACTGCCCGATATCTTTGATCACACTTTTTTCGATTATATTTGTGTAGTCATCGAACATGAACGGCGCTTTGAAGGAATTGCTGTATATGATTACACACACTGCGGCGATAATCAACAGGTGAACGATTGGCATATCAGGCAGCCTTCTAAGGGTTTTCAGCATCTAAATCTTCCGGGTCACTGTGTCTTGTCAACTATCTCAAGGCGGACAAAGGAGTAGAATTTGTTTGCATGAGCGCCTATCTGCTGGTTTGGGGCGCTTTTCAGGGTGACCTCCCTGATTTTGCCGTCAATTAACCGGTAAAACCTGTTGGATGAGATGATGTTCTCGGTCTTATATCGTGAGTACGGGTCTGTGCCCTCTTTGCAGAGGACATGCGCCGCCCCCGCGCCAAGCAGGACATTGCCACCAGAGCCAAAGAGAAATATCTCATGGTCTTCCGTGAGTGGCGCGATACTGCCCATTATGGCCTCCAACGGCCACGGTGTCCCGTCTGTCCCCATTATCTTACCCTCTTTTAAAACAGCATAGCCGCCTTCAATAGAGGGCAATGTGTCTGTTATGAACTCGCCGGCGTCAAGATAGAGTACCTCGCCGATTCTGCCGACGCTACCCCTGACGATACCGCGGGAGTTCGATATGTGAAGCCATTTCTCTATCTCGCTGATTGTCCCGTTATACCTGCCATCGCGTATATAGACCATTGAGACCTTTGATATTTCCCCCTGAACTATGCCTCCTGAGACGATGTTCAGGTTGGAGAGATGTCCCATGCTGCCAAGAAACAGTGTATTTTCTATCCAGAGCGAGCCGTCACTCAATATCTTCTGCCCGACTTTCTCCACGTTAAACGTCATGTCTCTCAGGAGGATGACGCAGTTTTTTATCGTAATGCTGCCATATACGGTGATCTCCTTGCCGTGGATTTCAGCCGCCATGTCGTTGCCGGATTCTGATATTACCAAAGCGCCCGATTTTTTAATCTTAATCGCCTTAGCCGGAAATAGCCTTCGCAGCATACGCACATCCTCAAGGGTCTTCTTAATGCCTGACTTTTTCCAGCCGCGCCACAAGGCCCTGAGCGAGATAATAAAAAGAGCCCACAGATTACCGTACATTTATTGCCATCTCCTCTAATAGAAATCTCATCAGTTGAATTGTACTACAAAATCATAAAAATGACAACCGTCCGGCTACTATAAAATGTTTGGGTTGCACACAGGGCTTGCGGCATGTTATTTTTAGATATGAAGAAAAATATCCTTCTTCTTTTATTATCAATAGCCGCGGCAGTGTTAATCGTAGAGGGCGGCGCAAGGGCCATAGGCCTCAGATCTAATAACATCTCCACATTCAGTAAGCCGTGGGCAGCCCCACACCCCATTGTTGGGTGGAAAAACAGGGGCGGCGTTTATAACTCCACAGAACCCGGCCATGTCCCTATGACATTTTGGAACGACGGCAGGAGGGCTAACCGCCCCTCAGAGATAAAAACAGCAAAAACCAGGGTCATGCTCATTGGATGCAGTTTCACACAAGGCTACGGCGTAAGAGACAACGAGACGTTCAGCTTTCTCCTTGATAAAAAATACCCCGACATCGTCTTCGACAACTACGGTACGGGCGGCTATGGCACGGTTCAATCCCTGCTGATGGCAAAACTGGTGTTTAACGCCCCGCCAGTTCCCAACTTGACAATTTACGGCTATATCCCCGCCCACGAAGACAGAAACGTTGCCTCGGCCTCATGGGCATCCGCCCTGAAAGACTCAGAGGGCAAGAACATCTTCTCTCCTCACGCCGTTGTGACAGACGGCAAGGTGGAGTTTCAACCCCTGAGCGCCATTGAGCCGTGGCCGGGTGAGCGGCACTCCGTGCTGATGGCAGTCCTCCATAAGGGCTGGCTTGCCTTTGCACTCAGAAAACGCCCCCAACAGAAACACCTCGTAACTCAATCTGTCATCACACAGATGAGGGACTTTGTCGCACTCAAAGGGAAATCAAGACTCCTCGTGGCAATTCTCGTTGATGACCCGCCTATGAGCGCATTTATGAAAGAACAGGGGATTGAATACGTAAACTGCGCCCATCCGGACTATGGGAAAGGCGGAGGGCTGAGTGTCGGTGGTGTGGGCCATCCAAACCACATACTGCACGAGTATTGGGCCGGGTGTATCTCTGAATGGATTGACGATAATTTTATCAAACGATAACAGGCAGCCTCTCTAAATATCTATCTCAAGGCCGTCATATGCGATATCCACTTTTAGTGGGCGCTCAGGGGCGGTGATTTGGCAGTATTCCACAGTGTCTCTGTAAAGCTGTTCAATGGTCTCGTCGCTGTAGGCAGGCTCATGGTGGAACAGGCAGAGGCGCTTTACGCCCGCGTTTACAGATAGCTCCACGCCAAGCACATTGCTTGAGTGCCCCCAGTTCTCTTTCGTATCAATAGCGTCGAAGAGAGAGTACTGGGCGTCAAATATAAGCAAGTCAGCGCCATCGAAGAATTTTCCCAGCTTTTTGGCGTCGTCCTTATGTTCCGAGTCAGTGGAATAGACTATCTTTTTGCCGTCTTTTACAAAACTATAGCCATAGGAAAATCCGGGATGGGTTTGTCTGATTCCTATAACCTTGTGACCGGCTATCTCGTATTCCTTCTCCGGCTCAAGGACATGAAAGTCTATTTTTGCCTTCATTACATTTAACGGGACGGGAAAATTGGGGGCTGCCTGTTGTCTGATAAATGTATCCCTGAGTTCTTCGTGAAATCCGTAGATATTTATCTTATTGCCGGGGATAAACGCGGGTGTAAAAAATGGAAATCCTTGTATGTGGTCCCAGTGCAGGTGCGACATGAAGATATTATAGACGCCCGGGTTTTTGCCTCTGCCGCTTTTCATGATGAAGTTGCCGAAATCCCTCAGTCCGCTTCCCGCGTCACAAAGGACATACTCACCGTCATCGCGTATCTCGACACATGATGTGTTGCCTCCGTAGCTGCCCCAGTCAGAAAAGGACAATTGCCCGTTTATAAAGGCCTCAATAGCCTCGTCGGTGCTGGTGTCAAAATTTCTGGCAGTCTTCAACGCCCTGTGGAGCTTTGCCCTCACAGTATCGGCGGTAATTGAGACAGGAAGCGACCCCCTTGTACCCCAAAAACACACCTTTATCATAACAAACCCCCTTGAAGCAATTGACAAATTCTACCACACCATTCACTAAATTCTCAAGCCAGGGCAAGCTCCCAAGCTCCGATATAGAAATTTGCACCTATTGATAAAAGGGTTTTTGAAAGCA
>NZ_JBJUSG010000186.1:0-5023 GCF_046044395.1 Candidatus Magnetominusculus dajiuhuensis
ATTATACTATACATACTACCAGTATCGTTCTTGCCTTCACCGAGAATCGCTGGCGGCAAACCCCAAGCATAGATTTTTACCCTCACTTTATGCTTTACTAATGCCCGTGTAGTATAAACTTTTCGATTGGAGGCATTACCGCAGCTATGCTCGCAAAAAAATTAATAGTACAAAAATATGGAGGTACCTCCGTTGGTACCAAAGACAGGATTATGGCCGTTGCCCAAAGGGCGGTGAAAACCAAAAGGGCAAACAACGCCGTTGTGCTCGTCGTGTCCGCTATGTCCGGTGAAACAGACCGGTTGATTCGTCTGGCCGGCGAGATGCACGAAAGTCCTCCCGAAAGAGAGCTTGATATGCTCCTCTCAAGCGGAGAAAGGATAAGCGCCGCACTGACCGCTATGGCTATAGAGGCCCTCGGCGAAAAGGCCGTATCATTATCCGGACGCCAGGTAGGTATAATCACCGACTCCATGCACACAAAGGCAAAGATAGAACACGTGCATGCTGGCCGCGTCAGACAGACCATTGACGAGGACATGATTGCCGTAATCGCGGGGTTTCAGGGCGTCACTGAGGATATGTCAGAGGTCACCACACTTGGCAGGGGAGGGTCTGACCTTACCGCCGTTGCGGTTGCGGCAGCGCTCAGGGCCGACCTATGTGAGATATACACCGATGTTGACGGCGTCTATACGGCAGACCCAAACGTTGTAAAAAACGCGAGGAAACTGGACAAAATTTCCTATGACGAAATGCTTGAGCTTGCGAGCCTCGGTGCCAAGGTGCTGCAGAGCCGCTCCGTGGAATTCGCCAGTAAGTACGAAGTCCCGCTTGTCGTACGCTCAAGTTTCAGCGAGGAGCCAGGCACACTCGTTATGAAGGAGGATAAAGATATGGAAAACGTGGTAGTCTCAGGAATCGCCTGCGATAAGAATCAGGTTAAGCTGACCGCGCTTGGAGTGCCCGATAAGCCCGGTATCGCCGCTAAGATTTTCAGCGCCATCGCACAAAGGGGCATAGTGGTGGATATGATAGTGCAAAACGTCAGCGCCGACGGCAGCGTTGCCGATATTTCGTTCACCGTGCCCAAGACCGACTCAAAAGGCGCCCTTGAGATAACAACATCAGTGGCACAGACCCTCGGCGCTAAGTCCGTAATCGTAAAAGATGACATAGCAAAGATATCTATCGTAGGCGTAGGCATGAGGACACACTCCGGGGCCGCCGCTAAAATGTTCCAAACCCTCTCGGACAACAATATAAATATCATGATGATAAGCACATCGGAGATAAAAATCTCCTGCGTCATAGAAGGCAAATACAGCGAACTTGCACAGCGCGAACTCCACGAGGTCTTCGCACTCGAAAAGGCCGGCTGAGGGGGTTTTTGAGACCGATGAACTGTTGGCCAATCAGGCCGCCGTGCCCGCCTGATGTTTTTTTTACATTATTATTATATTCTTGTTGACAAATGAAAATCGTTATGGTAGTATTCCACTCGTTACGGTGCTATTCTGCTCGTTTGGAAGCAGGGTAGATGAATGGGTTGGCCGACAGGCCCTGTTACTATTGATCGGAAGAGGGCCGACGGGTTGGTCAGAAGGGCATGAGCGAGAGTAACAGGGTATGAACGAGTAGTACAGATGATTGTGGAGGGATATTGCCTACAATAGCACAGCTAGTAAGAAAGGGTAGAAAGGATGTAGTGAAAAAGACGAAGAGTCCGGCACTGCAGAGGTGTCCGCAGCGCCAGGGTGTGTGCACAAGGGTATATACTACTACGCCAAAAAAGCCGAACTCGGCCCTGAGAAAAGTAGCAAGGGTCAGGCTGTCAAACGGCCTGGAGGTGACGGCATATATACCTGGAGTGGGACATAATCTTCAGGAGCACTCCATGGTGTTGATACGCGGAGGGAGAGTCAAAGACCTTCCCGGCGTGAGGTATCATATAATCAGAGGGTCGCTGGACACAGTAGGAGTCGCGGACAGAAGGCGCGGGCGGTCCAAGTATGGAGCAAAGAAACCCAAGTAAGTTACCCCAAACGACTATCCTAATATTTGCCAATATACAGCCAATATGCAGGCCAATATACAGGAGTGGATATGTAGGAGTGAATGTACGGCTGTTTTTATGTCGGCAATGTTTGGGGCGGTGTGGTGGATATGTAGGATATGTAGTGGATATTAAGAATGGCTTGATGTTAAGATAGGGTTGAGAGATACTAAACTAAATACCGTGAGGTAATTATTATGCCAAGAAGAAGAGTCGCAGAGAGAAAAGAGGTCCTGCCGGACCCCAAGTACAATAGTAAGATAGTAGGGAAGTTCATCAATATTCTCGTAGAGGACGGCAAGAAGGCGATAGCCGAGAGAATCTGCTACGGTGCCTTCGAAATAATGAAGACAAAGACAGGCGACGACCCTCTGAAGATATTTAAGACGTCAATTGAAAACGTAAAGCCAATGATAGAGGTAAAACCCCGCCGTGTGGGCGGTGCCACATACCAGGTGCCAGTTGAAATAAGGCAGCAGAGGCGTATGGCACTGGCATACAGGTGGATAATTAACTACTCAAGACAACGTCAGGAAAAGACCATGACCGACCGCCTTGCGGCCGAACTCCTTGACGCATATAATAACACCGGGTCCTCCGTAAAGAAAAAGGAAGATACCCATAAGATGGCCGACGCAAACAAGGCGTTTGCCCACTATCGCTGGTAGGCCGCGCCGCTTAGGCCGCCGCTTAGGGTGACAAGAGAAGGATAAGAAGATATGTCAGATGAGAGGTTTCCTCTTGAAAGGACGAGAAATATCGGGATTATGGCGCATATTGACGCGGGCAAGACCACCACGACCGAGAGGATTCTCTACTACACAGGAGTTACATATAAGATAGGTGAAGTGCACGACGGTACTGCCGTAATGGACTGGATGCCCCAGGAACAGGAAAGGGGTATAACTATAACATCGGCGGCAACTACGTGTTTTTGGAATGACCACAAGATAAATATAATAGATACCCCGGGGCACGTGGACTTCACAATAGAGGTAGAACGGTCAATGAGGGTACTGGACGGTACTATAATCGTCCTTGACGTTGTCTCAGGCGTCGAGCCGCAGACTGAGACCGTGTGGAGGCAGGCGGATAGGTATAACGTGCCAAGAATAGCGTTCTTAAATAAAATGGACAGGGTCGGGGCGGACTATTACATGTCGGTAACCTCAATGGTGGAAAAACTTGGAGCAAACCCCGTGCCGGTACAAATCCCTATGGGTGCCGAGGATAAGTTTCTCGGTCCGATAGATTTAGTGAAAATGAAGGCGTACTATTACGACGACGATGTGCTGGGGGCGGGATTCAGAGAGGCCGAGGTGCCCGAGGAGTACGCCGAACTGGCGGCGGAGTTCAGGGAAAAATTAATAGAATCAGTGTCCGAGGTAGACGATGTCCTGACAGATAAATATCTCAACGGCGTAAAGCTGCAGGAGCATGAGATAATGGCAGCCCTCAGAAAGGGTGTGGCAGACAGGACGCTCGTGCCGGTGTTTTGCGGGGCGGCCTTTAAGAATAAAGGCATACAGATGCTTCTTGACGGTGTGGTGGATTACCTGCCGTCACCGCTGGATGTGCCGCCAATAATGGGCATAGACCCGGCAAGCGGAGAGTCCGTAGAGCGTAAACCCTCAGATGATGAGCCGTTTTCAGCCCTTGCCTTTAAAATTATGACAGACACCTACGTAGGACAGTTGACCTTTACCCGCGTATATTCAGGGGTGCTGAAGTCAGGGTCATACATTTATAATTCGACGAAGGATAAAAAAGAAAGAATAAGCAGGCTTGTGCGAATGCACGCCAGTAAGAGGGAAGAGATTGGCGAGGTAAGGGCCGGCGACATAGCCGCGGTAGTGGGCCTGAAAAGTACGCTCACAGGGGATACCCTTTGCGATGAGAAAAGTCCGGTCATCCTGGAGTCAATACAGTTCCCCGAACCGGTTATCTCGGTTGCGATAGAACCCAAGACAAAGGACGACAGAGACAAACTCTATACGTCGTTGAATAAATTGACTCAGGAAGACCCCTCGTTTAAGGTAAAGTTTAATGAAGAGACAGGACAGACACTGATAGCCGGTATGGGTGAGCTTCACCTTGAGATAATAGTTGACCGGCTGCTGAGGGAGTTCAAAGTAGGCGCCAATGTCGGGAAGCCTCAGGTGGCCTACAGAGAGACCGTAAAGGCGGAGGCCCACGGCGACGGCAAGTACATAAGGCAGACCGGAGGCCGCGGCCAGTACGGGCACGCAAAGATAGTCCTGATACCGCTTGGCAGAGGCAGCGGTTTTGAATTCGAAAATAAGATTGTGGGCGGCTCAGTCCCAAGAGAATATATAGCACCCATAGAGGCAGGAATAAAGGAGGCCCTGAGCAATGGCATTATCGCCGGGTTTCCTGTGGTTGACGTAAGGGCTGAGCTATACGATGGCTCATACCACGAGGTAGATTCCTCTGAGATGGCCTTTAAGATAGCAGGCTCTATGGCAATGAAGGATGCGATGAAAAAGGCCTCCCCTGTGCTGTTGGAGCCGATAATGGATGTCGAAGTGGTTACCCCGGAAGACTATATGGGCGACGTCATTGGCGACATCAACAGCAGGCGCGGAAAGATACACTCAATGGTCAAAAGGGGCAACGCGCAGATAATAAAGACAACAGTGCCGCTTTCGGAGATGTTTGGTTATGCAACTGACCTTCGCTCCCGAACACAGGGAAGGGCAAGTTATTCGATGCAGTTGGCACACTACGATGAGCTGCCTAAAAGTGTGGCCGACGAGATAATTAAAAAAATTAAGGGTATATGATTTTTTTTGTTGACATAAGATATTATGTCGTGCTACACTCGTTGTTTCCTGTTATAGGAGAGAGAGGCAGGAGAAGGTTAGGAGATAGTTATGATATGGGCAGGAGATTAAGGAGGACAGATAATGGCAAAGACTAAGTTTGAGAGGACAAAGCCGCATGTAA
>NZ_JBJUSG010000187.1:0-5014 GCF_046044395.1 Candidatus Magnetominusculus dajiuhuensis
TGACAATAAACTATGCAACTGCCTCTTACTTATGATGGAGAACAAATTTACCTTGTTCTCGCCCCCTCAATCTTAAGGGCTATTTGATTATAATCCGCATCAGGAGCTACGACAAAATCGTACTCAATCTGGCGCTGATTGCCGTAAACAACGAGGTCAATCCCATCGTATATCTTCTCATATTTTACCTTCTCGTATGACGGCACATTTGTACGCCATTTCCCGGGGTCATTCCCGATGAAATAGTTGGATTTGCAGGTAAGCTCGCCAAGTCCGGTTATAGTCTGGGCGCCTGAGGCGTCTGTGTTGGGATTGACAAATTTTATCCGGATAGACTCTGTTTTTACCATATTTTCTGAAAGTTTCCTGTCAGTGGTTGTCATTGACAACACAAATTCCCCCGGTGTCATAAATAGCGTATAGCCCTGTCCTCTGGCTAAATACTTGACCGTCGGGTCTGTCTGTCCTTCGTTTGCCTCAAATGCTATTGGAAGTTTACCGTAGGAGCCGACAATCACGGCATTGTCCTCAGATTGCGTTGCCGCGGAAACATTAGCATATGCCAGCGTGCTGAGACACATAACAGCTATTAACGAAACTACCACAAAAACAACTGTTTTACCTTGATTTTCACTTCTCATGATTGAGCCCTCCTGTTTAATAGGTAAAGCGATATATCTGCTGGATTAACATCTACATATATCTACGCATTGATACTAATGCAGGCAGGTCAATGATGTCAAGAACTTTTTTATGGCATAATTGTTACACATTTGTCCGCCACTTACTTACATTATCTATCTAATATCTTTCTCTTGTCACCGACTCGCATAGTGATTTTCTTCCCGTCAAGATACTCCAAAAAGGGTAGGGCGTATTTTCTTGTTGTGCCCAGTACCTCCCTGAACTCAGATACGGCTATCTCATTTTTCCCTTTTGAGAACTCCCTTACAATTTCTAACATTTTTTCATACGCACATTGGTCTATGTATATGGAATCGTTTATTCTTACCAGAAGGCCATCTTTAGCAAGCAACTTTAATATATCCTCGGCCTGTTTCTCTTTTATTGAAAACGCGGTGGCAAGGTCTTGTCTTGACGGCGGCTGAAACTCCGACGCCCGCAGCGTCTCAATTATTCTTGTCTTTATTCCCTCGTCAATGTGAGTTAGGGACGGCTTGAAATCGCTCAGTCGTATCAACTCTTTATCGGTAACCACTTTGCTGAATGTGTTTAGAATCTTTAAGAATGTCTTTGTGTCTATTTGTTTAAATAAGCCGCGTAGCTCCTCTTTAGACATGCCCGACTGAAGAGGGTTTTTTTTATGATATGACAGTAGGATAGATGTTATTTCCTCGTGTAATTTATTAATGATAATTGTGTGAAATAATGTCTCGTTTACCTCGGTTATCAGCCCATCTTTTTTCAGCGTCTCAACTGCCTTATCTATGGCGGATGTGTCATGGGCTGCCCATGCGTAAAGTTTTTGTTTAAGAATCCCTTTAAGTGCGGCTGCCTTTATTTTCCCCGCAAGCCTTGACGTCAAATCGCCGGTCAAATAAATCTCAAAACTGGAGTCGTCATCTTTTTTCCTCCTTGCCGGTGGGGTTGGGTCAAGGACGATACCACCACCTACGGTATCTACGGGGGACAGTCGCCGGATTATAAATCTATCGCCTGCCATTGCGATGATAGGGTGTTTGAGACGCAGTTGGCAAAAGGCCGACTCACCCGGCATCAGTTTCTCTGAGCGGTGGAAAATCACACGGGCGGTTGTCTCCGATGTGCCGACATGAAAATGAACGCTTGAGCGGTTTTTTAACGGCTGGGCGTGTTTGAGCAGCTTAATTTCGGCGTCCAGTCTGTCTGTGGCGTCAATCGTCCCGCAGTGCACCACGACGTCGCCCCTATTTATATCATCTTTATCGACACCCTGCAAATTTACCGCAACACGCTGACCGGCAGAACCTGATTTGACGGCCTCGTTGTGGCTGTGAAGTCCGCGCACCTTTGTCCTTATCCCCGATGGCAGGATTTCAACCGCGTCGTCCACCGAAATCTGCCCTGAGATGGCCGTCCCCGTCACCACAGTACCAAACCCCTTGAGCGTAAACACCCTGTCAATAGGAAGACGAAAGATACCGTTGGGGGATTTTTGTATTGTGCCGAGGGCAGTCGCCTGAATCTGTGTCTTTAATTTATCAATATTATGGCCGCTCTTTGAGGACACCGGCACAATCGGCGCTCCTTCAAGAAAAGTCCCCGCAACGAAGTCCTTTATTTCCTCCACTACGACTTCCACAATATCCGGCTCAACAATATCTGTCTTCGTGACGGCAACAATCCCGGCCCTTATGCCGAGCAGGTTGCAGATGGCAAGGTGCTCTCTTGACTGGGGCATGACGCCCTCATCGGCGGCTATGGCAAACAGGACGAGATCAATGCCCCCCGCCCCGGCAAGCATGTTCTTAATCAGCCGCTCATGCCCGGGGACATCCACGATACCTACGGTAAGGCCATCGTATCTGAGATCGGCAAATCCAAGGTCAATCGTTATCCCGCGTTCTTTTTCCTCTTTCAGCCTGTCGGGGTCCACACCCGTCAGCGCCATTACCAGCGAGCTTTTGCCGTGGTCTATGTGCCCCGCAGTGCCTAAGATAACATGCCTCATATCAGGAGCTTCTCATCGTTAGCCAATAGTTGGCAGCCGCAGCAGGGCCTCTCTTATCCTATCAGCCGGATAAGCGCAGTCTATTATCATACCATCTATGAAGTCTGAGTACGCGGTCAAATCAAGATAGCCGTGGCCGCTGAGGTTAAACACGATAGTCCTTTCTTTGCCTTCCTCTTTGGCGCGCAGGGCCTCGTCAATGGCACACTTAATGGCGTGAGAACTCTCCGGGGCGGGGATAATCCCCTCGCTCTTGGCAAACAGCAGGGCCGCCGTAAAGACCTCCGTCTGGTGGTAGGCGCGAGCCTCGATGAGGCCATCATGGGTAAGCTGCGACACGAGTGAGGAATCGGCGTGATACCGCAGTCCACCGGCGTGAATCCCCGGAGGGACGAAGTCATGCCCAAGCGTGTACATCATAAGGAGCGGGGTAAGGCCGGCGGTGTCGCCAAAATCATATCTGAACTCTCCCTTGGTGAGGGTAGGGCAGGACTCCGGCTCTACGGCTATGACCCGTAATTCCCTGCCGTGTATCTTGTCATATAGGAATGGAAAACTCACGCCGCCGAGGTTGCTTCCACCCCCGCAACACGCTATCACGATGTCGGGATAATCACCGGCAATCTCAAACTGTTTCTTTAGCTCAAGCCCTATAACTGTTTGGTGAAGCAGGACATGATTTAACACGGAGCCGAGTGCGTAGTTGGTATCCTTGTGCGTTGCGGCATCCTCGACGGCCTCGCTGATTGCAATGCCGAGACTTCCCGGACTATCAGGGTCTTTATCAAGAATTGCCCTGCCGGAGTTTGTCAGATTGCTTGGGCTTGGATGGACTGACGCCCCCCATGTCTCCATGGATATGCGCCTGTAAGGTTTTTGGTTATAACTGACCCTGACCATATAGATGGTGACCTCAAGGCCGAAAAACACGCCGGCAAGGGATATGGCCGCCCCCCACTGACCGGCACCGGTCTCAGTGGCTATGCGCCTGATACCGGCCTGTTTGTTGTAGTAGGCCTGCGGGATAGACGTATTGGTCTTATGGCTTCCCGATGGGCTGACGCCTTCATATTTGTAATAAATTTTAGCCGGTGTTCCAAGGGCCTTTTCAAGCCTGTGGGCGCGGTAAAGCGGGGAAGGGCGCCACAGGGTATAGACATCTAAGACCTCCTCAGGGATAGTTATCCAGCGCTCCTGAGAGACCTCCTGCTCAATAAGCGCCATAGGGAAAATCGCCGCAAGGTCGTCAGGCCCGACGGGTTTATGGGTCACGGGATGAAGGGGCGGCTTAGGCAGGGTGGGCATATCGGCCATAATGTTATACCACTGGCGTGGAATGTCGTTCTCTTCTAAGATTATCTTAGTACGTTTCATGGAAACCTCCTCAATGTTTGACACGGCACAGTATTTATAGGGTATCATATAATACTCAGAGAGTGTAACTGATTTTGTATGATAGTGGCAATGGTTAACCATATTAGGTTGCTTAAATTTCTGAGGGGATTATTATGACTTGGATTATTATGACTTGGATAAGGATTAGAGGTATATAGTGGAAACGTTAAATGATATAGAAAAGGCAATCACGGCCTTAACGACAGGCGAGTTAGCCAGGCTTAGGGACTGGTTTGACGAATTCGACGCAAAGGGTTGGGACAGACAGTTCGAGGAAGACGCTATATCAGGCAGATTGAAACAGGTGTCCGACATGGCTGTTTCAGAATTTAAACAAGGCCGATATAAAAAGATATGAAACATTTCGCAGGCGCGTCTTTTTAGGTATACTATAAGAGTCTGCCTGCACTAGGGACAGGCTGGTTTCTCGTTCCAACACCCCCATGTTAAACACCACTCGGTTGGACAAAATGACTGCGTTGTGCTAATATTAACCTATGGTAACGCCTGATCCGATCCTTGCTCAATTTCGTGCGGCGCTTGTTGAGATTTACGGTGACCGCCTTGATCGCGTGGTGTTGTTTGGTTCTCGTGCGCGTGGTGATGAGCGCGAAGATTCTGATTATGATGTTGCCGTATTTTTGAAATCGCTTTCAGACAGGTGGTTTGAGCTGGATAGGTTGGCAGTGCTTTGCGTCAGTTTTATTGATGACACAGGCGCTTTTTTCGATGTTAAACCTTATTCCGCGACGGCTTATCAAGAGCGCTCTCCTCTCATGCATGAAATCAGAGAGGAAGGACTTGACCTGTGACAGATGATTACCAGATACAGTTGCCCGCAGGTTAATGAACTGGATTCCCGCTTTCCAGACTGTGTCACAATAGTAAAGCAGCCCCCCCCCCCTTTTTTTTTTGAGGTGGGGATGAGTCTGCCGCGGAGGTGTGGGG
>NZ_JBJUSG010000188.1:0-5002 GCF_046044395.1 Candidatus Magnetominusculus dajiuhuensis
GTAATTCCATTTCTAAATCATACCTACAATAATATATTTTATCTCACTCCGCGACAAAAAATTGTCATCACCCTTCTTGTCTTGTCGTCATTCCGGCTTGTCCGGAATCGTATTTGGCTTGAGGATGTGCTGAGACAGATTCCGGACAAGCCGGAATGACAGACTAAGATATTTCATAAATACGCTAATCACTGATTATTAATGCACATATGATTTAAAAATAGAATAAGTTGACCACGGAAAATGAAAGACTCGTGAGCGATATGAAGAAGACAGAAAATCATGCAAAGCGTGACCGCCGCAGAGAAGTAGGGGTGGAAATCCGAGGTAATTGCGGGGAGTCGAGTATCGTCCGGCGTCTGCAAAGGAAGTGGAAATAACTTATGAACCGCCGTATGCACAACGGTACGTACGGTGGTATGAGAGGTCGGCAGGTGAAATAATCACCTGCCTCCTACTCGATTTAATCTTTACTCTTCTTTCGTAAATTCTTTTAATGTAGGCAGTTCTGAGAGGTTTTTCAGGCCAAAGTATTTTAAGAATTCCTTTGTTGTTGTGAATATTAGTGGTTTGCCGGGCGCGTCCTTTCTTCCTGCGATTTTAATCAGATCCCTCTCAAGTAGTACTTTAATAGTCCAGTCGGAACTTACGCTTCTGATTTCCTCAATCTCCACCTTGGTGATAGGCTGTTTGTAGGCGACAAGGGCAAGTGTCTCAAGCGCGGCGATAGAGAGTTTCCCTGATGTCCTTGATTTCTTTAAATTTTTTATCCACTCCGCAAACAAGGGGTTGGTAACCATCTGATAGCCGTCGGCAAGTTCGGCAATCATCATACCGCCGTCTTTTTCTCTGTACTGGCTTGTAAGCGCAGCCACGGCATCGGCGGCCTCGGCGTCAGAAAACCCGGTAAGGCGTTTTAAATCGGCAATTGAAAGGGAATCTCCGGCTACGAAAAGCAGGGCCTCAATGACCGCTATTTGTTCAGATTTCTCCATGTGTTTAACTCAAGGGGCGACAACTGGTTAAGCTGCTCGTGAGAGCCTTTCTTATCAATAAAGAACTTGTCCATCACGACGATTTTATCATTGGTAATATCCTCGCAGGTCCTGCTGAAATCTACTTCGATGCCCCCTATGTACATGATATTGATATTATCCATGACGGCAAGCGCTGTTAACTGGCTCTTAAGCCACGGCATTTGCATTTCGTATGCCCTTACTGTAAGGTCAAGCAGGTGCAGGCCGTTGTCCTGATGTTCTATATCGTACTTGTTGATTATCCCATTTAAGTATTTGCTGAGCAGCTTTAAATCATTATCTTTGGGGGCCCTTGTGCCGTGGCGGATTTTCTCATAACACGATATTATTGCCCCGCACGCGGTTGTCGGTTTTGAGTGGCCGTGCCTGACAAGCGCTCCGTAGGTCTTTTTCTCATCGTCGTAACCGATGTGGGCGAAATTGAATATCAACAGATTGCCGTCTTCCCTGTCTGGAATGTGGTGGGCGGCTGGAAGCAGACACTCATATGTCTTTATCTTAGGAATAAAAAGCCCTCCAAAAAGTCTCAAGCCGTAATATTTCTCCATGTGAATGACGCTGTGGTCGTCATCAAACTTTGCGGGATGGCATTTTCGCAGCTCCCGTTTAATGTGCTCAATGATGGTCGTACACTGGTCGTCAAGGCAGGTTATTATGACCAAAATGGTATTTATTCCGAGGCAGATTTCATATCTCTCCATCAGTTCCATGACTATATCACAAAGCTCGGAGATATGCACCGCCCTGTCTATAAAATCGCCATACCTCGTTGACAATGACATGTTTTTTACCTCAGGGTCGAGGATATCTGTTTAAAAAAATCCTCGGTTATGACGATCTCGGCCTCGCCAGCATCGGCAATGGTCTCAATCTGGGCCTTTATTGCCGCTGTACGTTTTTGCGTCTCACTCTGCAGGGCGCGGCTATGGATTATCAGACCGCTGCACTCGTAACGCACACTTATATCAGGGTCAATGTGTATGAGCGCTGCCCGAACCCTATACACCAGTTCTATGTTATGAGCGGCGGCAATTGAATATGTCATGGGCTGGAAACGCCTGCCTTTGGATGTCATAGAGATAATCTCAATGGCGTCTTCTACCGTGATTTGGCCAATGTTCAGTGCCATATCATAGTGTTTTGGGTCGTCGTCTTCGAAGTTATAGAGTGCCTTTATCAACTTCTTGTGCGAATTGTCTTCCTTAATGAGTTGTTTCTCGGCAGCCTTGTCTGAAATGTTTATTCTTGAGGCCCTGATACGTGCCCTGTCCTCAAGGTTCGAGATTATATAGGTCTTAAGTACGTGTGAGATACCTTCTAATAACACACGCCCGACAAAACCGCAATACACTATATTGTCTCTCAAGAAGAAGCGCATGAGAGCCGCCTCGTAACAGGCTAGATACCTATGTCGTTCCTCCAGGGACATCCCAAAAAGGGTCGGCGGACTTTCGTAGGAATTCTTTATTTTTTCGGGCGATACATGATATTCCCCGGCGGCCAGGGCGGTTATCTGTTCACTGATTACCAGTTCGCTGCCTGTCTTGGCGGCTACCTCCGCCGCTATGTCTCTGCCTCTGCAACAGGGACGGTTATTTATAGTTATAATAGACATCAGCACCTCACGCTTTCATGGAATAATTTCTGATATAATTCTACTTTAAATAACAAACTTTAAGCAACGGGCATTCTTTTTCGGTACTGTTCTCGTGTGCGGTGGCGTGAACCGCCTGTATGGCCTGTGCCTCAGTCCGAAAAACCCTGTCCTCGCCTATCTTATTATACAGGCCTGTGCGTTTGATGACATCCATAACCTGGTCTTTTATGGCGACAAACGTGATTTCAATATCCCTGTCACGCAGCCTTGTCACAATCATACCAAGTATCTCTTCGCCTGAGGCGTCTATTTCGTTTATACCGTCGCAGCAGATAATCACATGCCGCAGTTTTGGTTTTTCTGACAGTTGGAGCAATATCTGGTCTTCAAGATATGATGTGTTGGCAAAAAACAGCGAGCTGTCAAAACTCACGGCCGAGATATGCCCACACTGGTTTAGTCCGAACATGTCGCTGTTGCGAAGTGTGCCGTCCTGATGTCTTGACAATATCGTAAGGTTTGGTTTCATTGAGCGGTACAAGTAGTGACCGATTGAAAAGGCAACGCCTATCATTATACCTTTATCAAGATGAGGGGCAAAGGCCAGCGTGAAAAAAAACGTTATGATGGCGGCGGCACCGTCGTACTTTTGGGCGTGCCACACGTGAACTATCCCCTTGACGCTTATGAGGCCCATGACGGCCATCATTATTATTGACGCCAAAACCGCCTGCGGCAGATGATAAAGCAATGGTGTGAATAAAATCAAGGCAACCACCACGATACAGCTTGTAAAGACGCTTGACATACCCGTCACAGCCCCCGCTTGCAGATTAACGGCCGAGCGCGAGAAAGACCCCGATGTGGCATAGCTTTGTCCCATAGACCCGGCGATGTTGGCCAGGCCCTGCCCGATAAGTTCCCGATTCGGGTCAAGACGCTGTCCGGTCCTGGCGGCCATCGCCTTAGCTATTGAGATGGCCTCCATAAAGCCGAGAATTGATATGATAATCGCATTTGGCAATATAATAAAAAACATGCCTAAGTCAAATTTGGGAAAGGCGAATGTGGGAAGCCCCTTGGGGATAGTGCCTATGACAGCCCCACCTGAGCTCAATGTTAATTTATCTGCTGGCAGGGGCTTGTTGCCGACGGTAAGATGCCATACTTCGCCCTGCCTTTTAGTATCACTGATAACGAAGCCCTTGCCATCGCCTTCAGACTGGAGCTTAACCGACCTCAGTTGGCCTCTGAGCAGCTTGGCCCTCTTTTTCTGTTCATCTTTAAAGATGTTTAATCTATCTATTTTTTGTGCGGCCTCCAGTACTGCAAGAGGCTCGGCGTGTTTGTCCTTTTTTGCTTCGGCAAGCCCTTTGGATAACAATGTCAGCTCTTTGGTAGCCGTTTCCACCTCAGCTAAAATCTTATTGTAGTCTGTTATCTTTGTTGTAAGCTCTTCGGAGTGAATAGCGGTCAATGGGGCCTTTTGTACTTTTTCAAATCCTATCAGCCATGAGACAAGCGTGGTGAGTACCACCGCGATGAGGACGTTTGGGAGCCTTGGATTAATCTTCCTGAGCGCAAACATAATAAAAAATGAGGCGAGCGCGAAGGCGAGCGTCGGCCAGTGGGTGTACTCAACAGCGGCCTTGACGACATTTATTACGGTCTCATAATGGTGCTCGGCATTGTCAACCGAGACGCCAAGAAGATTGGCAAGCTGTGATGTGGCTATAATCAACGCGGCGGCGTTGGTAAAACCGATTACAACAGGGTGTGAAAGGAAATTAACGACAAGTCCAAGTCGAAAAACCCCGAGAAAAAGTTGAAAAACCCCCACTGAAAGGGCAAGCAGCACGGAGTATGCGATAAAGGCCTCGCCGCCTTTTGTAGCGAGGGGTTCTAAGGACGCGGCGCTCATAAGCGAGACAACCGCAACCGGACCTGTGGCGAGCTGGCGGCTTGAACCAAAGAGGGCGGCCACAATAGGGGGCAGGAAAGAGGCATAAAGCCCGTAGTACGGGGGAAGCCCGGCCAACTGAGCATATGCCATAGACTGCGGTATCAGCACAAGGGCTACGGTAATGCCGGCCATAAGGTCGGCCCTGAGCTTTACCGCGCCATAGTCTTCAAACCAATTCAGAAAAGGGAACAACCTCCCCATCAACGAGCCTTTCGTCATATGCAAACCCGCGGCATAGTCATTTTACCTATCCCCCATACGAAAATCACCGTAAATATCAGCACACGCTATTTTAGACATAAGCAGTCAAAAAAATCAAATAAGTAATCAACCTTTGTCAACAATTTGCATCTGTAATACCAAAATAGAAATGTCCTATTCTACCAAAGTAGAAATGTCCTAAAG
>NZ_JBJUSG010000189.1:0-4729 GCF_046044395.1 Candidatus Magnetominusculus dajiuhuensis
GCTCACTTTTCCTAATGGCCGCCATTAGACTTTTCCTCCTAATGGACAATCTGGGTTTAATGCCTTCATTATATAGTATCCTCCTGAGTGTTCTTCTTCGTCTGCCCTAAGGACAAGCGGTTATTAATAAGTGCATGTCGTAAGCGTCGCCACCCCGCCATAACTCTTAGTTGCCGTCACACTGTTATGGTTGCTTGATGTATAGTATGGCCCGCTCATCGTGACAGGGTCTAACAGGTAATGAAAGTCTACAACGGTGAGCGCGTTAGCGCCCAGTGCCGTATTGTACTCCGCGTCGGTCACACTCACCCCCATCTCTAATGTGTTGGCGTCAGTTAATTCCATCGCCCCATTGACAAGTTTGACAGATACCGTGCCGTTTGTTTGAGGCGCTGTAATTGTGCCGGCAACCGAATAGTGGCCGTTTCCAAAGTCTTTTATTGATAACCTGTGATACCCAAGAACTCCACTTCCATTGTGAGCGTCAGCCTGCCAACAATACGTCCCCGGAGCTATCCCCGCCTGCGCCTGTGTGTTTAGAATCAACACACCTGCTAACACTACCATCAGTAATGCCATTGCCTTAAGTCCCTTCATTGAAGTCCTCCTGTTGATTTCCGGCCAGCCAGCCGTTATTGTGAGTTAATACCTATGTCCGAAGCATCCCCATTGTAACGCAATGTGGAACTATCTATCAATGACTTTTGTCACAGGTGCGAATTCCTAAATCCACCATCTACCACAAGTTTTACCGCCTCTTCTCTAAACTCCTTCGTGTACTTCCCGTTCGGGATCCTCTCCATTGAACACCTCCTTTGAGTTTCTTATTTTACTCTATTTTGGTGTCCACTTTTTCCATCTTACCTCACTTGCCCTGACTACATTTTTTTGGATTATTTGATTAACTGGTGCCACAGGCCGCGTGAATAAAGTATTCAACATTGCCCTTTTGGCCTTTTATAGCGCTCTCACAAACCCCTAAGACTATCAGGCCGCATGACAGGAAAAACTCCTTCATCCCGTCAACGACACAGAGCCGCTTGCCCTCTTCCCTTACGATACCACCCTTGCCGACCTCACCCTTGCCGACCTCAAACTGTGGTTTTATCAGGGCGGCAATAATCCCATCAGGGCGGAGAAACTTCAAAACCGGCGGCAGCACCAGCCGCAGCGATATAAAAGATACATCTATTACGGCCATATCTATGGCGCAGGGAATCTGTTCTCTATCCAGGTAGCGAATGTTCGTCCGCTCAATTGGGACAACACGAGAATCTGTTCTGAGCACCCATGCAAGCTGCCCATAGCCGACATCAATGGCATATACCCTGGCAGCGCCTCTTTTGAGCAGGCAATCGGTAAACCCGCCCGTTGACGCGCCGACATCCATTACGGTTTTTTCTGTAACGTCAATTTTAAACTCATCAAGGGCATAGGATAGTTTCAGCCCTGCCCTGCTTACAAACGGCGCTTGGGGTTCTCTTATGATAATCTCAGACGACTCGTCAACTGTTTGTCCGGCCTTGTCAATGGGCAGACCGTTGACTAAGACCTTATTTTCCATAATAATGGCCTTTGCCCTCTCTCTGGAGTGTGCAAGGCCCCGTTGTGTTAGTATTACATCGAGTCTTCTCTTCATGCCTTTGTACGGGTGTTCATAATGAAATAGCAATTAAATTGGATGTGTTCCAATAATTAATCCAATTCATCCAAAATAGAGCGTACTGTTGACAAAGTCATCATAAGCGTCATCGGCTGCAATGGTGACTCTGCAAAACCACGAGATAAATAGAAACGCTTGGCTTGTTCTGATAACGCATGAACCATGAGCGCGAATATACCAGCATCGCCGGAAACGTTGACGGCTCTAATCATGGCATCGCGTAACAGTGCGCGGCCAAGTCCTTGATTATGATAACGACGGTCAATCGCTAAGCGGCCAAGCAATAGCACCGGCAATGGATCGGGCATATTGCGCCGCATTGCCTTAGTTACCGATTCATACCTGATTGCTCCTGCTGACAAGCTATAATAGCCGATAACGTCTGCACCGTGGCAAATGACAAAGCAACGTGAGGCTCCTGAAGCATGGTTTTTGAGTGCCCGCTTTTTCAGCCATTCATCCAGTGATGGCTCTCCGCATTCAAAACCGTCAAGGACATGAGCGGCTGAAATTGGTAATGGGGGCGTTAGAACAAAAGCTGTCATTTATCCCAAGGGGCTTTTGTCCTGAGCAATCGGCGTAGCCTGTCGGTCGGCGGCAATGGCTTGTCAAGCATCGCCTGAAACGCAGCGAAAGTGCCAGCGTTGACCGTGAAAAACGCCTGATCAAGCAGCACATCTTCTGCCTCACGGCACGCAACGCCAAGCATAAAATCTGACCGACTACGGCCAAGCAGTTCGGCAGCTTGGTCTATAAGATCGCGTTGTTGTGCTTTGGCTCGTATGTTAATAGATACGGCTTCTTTCCCTTGTGCCTGTGTCATAGGACACCTCCTGATATTCCTTTACAATACACTATTGTATAGAATATATCAATACAAATATGAAGACTACGGTGGTCTATGCCAGAAGATATTTTAGTGTCTTCACCATTTTGTATAGGTTCAGAGCGTAAAATATCAATAAAACAATCTGCATCCTTATACGTTGTCCAGTAATTGGAATGTGTCCCTGTATCTTCTGTTATCTTCCCTGTTATTTGGAGCCAGATAGCCATCAGCGTTCAACTGACCTTGACGATTTTCGGCCTCATCTATTTGACGTCTTCAAAGAAGGTAATGGGAAAATATGCAAACTCCACGTCAAACAAGATATCACTATTCATTATGGCCGCAATAGTAACCGCGCTCAATATTTTTCTTATAATTGATAGCATTAAATAGATAAGGCGCATGGATTTACGTGTCTAACTCCTGATATAATAAATGAAGCCGACAATGGAGGATGAAAATGAGAATCCTTAGTGAGCAGTTCATTATAGACGATAAAGGGAAACGCACAGGTGTGATTTTTTCAATAGAAGACTACGAGAAAATCCTTGAAGAGTTCGAAGAGCTGGAATGTATAAGAGTCTATGATGCGGCAAAAGCGTCGGGGGACGAGGCAATACCATTAGACCAAGCTATCAGGGAAATTGAAGCAGAGCGGAAGTGAGTTACAATGTTTTCATTTTAAGGAGGGCACAGAAAGAGCTTTCCGGTTTAAGCGGAGATGTGTTTAGTGATATTAAACAATCAATACAGTCACTTGGACATGAGCCAAGGCCGCTCGGCTGCAGAAAATTATCAGGCAGAGAGGGTTGGCGTATTCGGATAGGCAATTATCGCATTATTTATGAGATTGATAATGAAAGAAAAGATGTCACTGTTTTGGATATAGGCCATAGGAAAGATATATACCGGTGAGGAAGGGGGATAGATATGACAGAAAAAAACGACACCTTATTTAATCAGTATAGCTTGAGTGATGTTCTTAGAAATAATCTTGCAACCGCGAAGGATTATATTGAAGGAATCCCACCCGAACAGTTTAACAACTCATCAGATGACGAATTGATTGAACATGTTTATTCAAGGCAGGAAGTGTCCCCGCTTGAGCTACATGTTGACGCTAAAGAAGCGTACATTGAAAATACAAAAGTTGATACACGCAATTATCCCGATCAATCTATCGACATAGGCCATCTCGTTGAGGCTCACGCCCGAAATATCACCATATCAATACCGTTTTCTGGAGAAGCGCAATTATGGGAATGCCAGCCAAGCCTATGGAGTAGTAGTCCACCAAACGGCACTATCCGAAAAACAGGCCATCTTGATATTGATTACTCGCCTCTCTGACGAGACTGATGCAAAAGCTTCAGAAGATGAGATTGCCATGCAAATAGCTCGCATCAACGAATGGATCGCTTGTTCCAGAGAAGACATAGAAAGTCACAACAAAAAACTTAAAAATTGTATCAAAGGTAATGTTACAGACAGGCGAAAGAGGCTTGGTGATAATGAGAAGTTTATATCATCCTTGAACATCCCTTTGAAAAAAAGACTAGGAGCGCCAGGCCTTACTCCAATACCGCTAAGGATCAGGGAAGTTAAACCGTTAACATCTAAGAAACAACAGCCTGAATACGGCATAAGCGACGAGGACTTTGAGTATATCCTGAAGGTTATACGTCATGGGGGTAGAACCTATGAAACCGCGCCTGAAACATTTGCAATACATGGCGAGGATGGCTTGAGAGATATTACCCTTGCAATACTTAACAGTCATTTTGAGGGTGCAGCCACAGGGGAGACGTTTCGCAAATTTGGAAAGACCGATATAAAGATTGAATCTGACAATAGAGCTGCTTTTGTTGCGGAGTGCAAGTTATGGAAAGGGGAAAAGGAGGTATCCAAGGCCATAGATCAGCTATTATGTTATCTTACATGGCGTGATTGCAAGGCGGCTCTTGTTATCTTCAACAAAGACGCCGCCAAGTTCTCTGACATTCAAAAAAAGATTCCAGACATAATTAAAGGACATCCCAAGTTTATTCGACCGATAATAGTCCCCGAAGGTGGAGAATGGCGCTTTATTATTAAATCTCAAGAGGACGATGAGCAACATATAACCCTTCACGTATTTCTCTTCAATCTTTACGTCGGTAAATCATAGCCAATCAGCAGGAGAATCGTAAGCGTCTAAATAACTACACCCGTTGATTTCCCTGCGAGGGCATCCCTAT
>NZ_JBJUSG010000190.1:0-4720 GCF_046044395.1 Candidatus Magnetominusculus dajiuhuensis
GGGGGGGGGGCTGCTTTACTATTGTGACACAGTCTGCAAGCCGGAATGACGGCAAGGGACAAGCTGGAATTATTGCATAGGTATCTTATGATTTTTTTTAAATGCGATTGCCCTTCTCTTGAGCTGCTGTTTTAGAAAATGGCGTGATGGCTGGGTTGCAGTTTTCAGGCGGCAATGACAGGCGCTGGTAATTTCTTTACTTGCCGTTTTAGTATAATTACACTTCGTTGTTTTTCACTGACTCCAGATAGAGCATTATGACGGTCTTATATTCGTCCGGCAAGTCAATGAACCTGACGCCTATAAGGTGTTTGTTGTCGCAGATGGAGGCGTTTCTCATGACGAAATTTATGTCCGTGAGGGGCTTGCCCAATATCGTTAAAGAGAGCTTATAGGATGTGTCCTCTCTTAGTTGCTGCTGCAGGGACTTAACCGGTATCCTGAGCAGACATCCCGTGGCGCTGATATTTAAGACAGAGGCGGGAATTGGGGGAACTCCCTCAATGGCAAGCTCGGCTGGACATGAGACAGCAATCCTTGTGTGTCTTCTCTTGGCGGCACCCTTTTTTGCGAAATCCCCATGTTCCCAAAGCTGTTGGTTGTTAATGGCGAGGGTAATTTGTGTCTGCGGAAGTGTCTCCACAACCTTATACTGCCCGCTGGATGTGTCTCTTGGCTGAGGAAAGCAGTAAGGCATTCCATTGGCCCTGACAACCGACTGAACGGCCGGGTGGTTAGCCGCCTGGCCGCGGTATGTTACGATACCAAGTTCGCCGTTTTGCAGTCTGACCACAGTTCCCGGTGGGTATATGCCGAGTTTCTTTATGAATAAAACGGCAAGCGCCTCGCTTACCCTCTGAGAACCAGTCAGAAAAATCCTCCTCATCGCCTCATTGGCCGGCATGGGCAGCCTGTATGAACGGGATGAGACCATGGCCGTGTAGATGTCCGAAAGGGAGATAAGCTGGGCGGCAACCATTACGCTGCCACCCATAATGCCCTGCGGGTAACCGCTGCCGTCTATTGCCTCATGGTGCTGCAACACGGCGGTTAACCATGGTTCGTCCGTCACGCCAAGCCTCCGCAGTGTCTTGTAATCGGCAAGGGGATGGTCAAACAATGCGAGTTTCTGCGTCCTTGACAATGGCTCTTTCTGGGACTGGAGTTTCTCATGCAGGGCAAGCGCTGATATGTTCATAGTCAGGGCCGCCGCTACCATCATCTTTCTGTCGTCCAGACAGGAATCCATCCCCTTTGCAATAACCTCGCAGACGATGGCGGCCTGAATCGGGTGTTTTATCGTATATTGCATGTGTCTGTCCAGAAACGCCAGCCCCAGGGCAATGTCCTCGTCCTCGTAACACAACTCCTGAATCATGTCGCAAACCGTGATTGCATTTTTGTGGAAATCTACGATGCTCTCAAGGCCACCGCGTAAAAGTCCCTTAACGCGCCTCTGAATGAGTTTGAATAAATCAAAGGGATTATCCTTTGGGGGGATTTTAACGGGTTGTGACATGCTGAGAATCTCGTCCTGTTCTTCAATAATACCGCCCATCAGCTCCCGGACAAGCTCCAACTCGTTTTCGTCATTAATAACATAGCCTGCACGAAGCATCAGCTTACCGCTTTTATCCTTGACTGGCCATTTTATGGGGACGCCTACGGCAAGGTCTTCAACCCTGTATATAATCCTTTGCTCCATAGGGAGATTATATCATTGTTTGGTAAGATTAAGAAATGTGTGCAGCGTGTCAGGCGGGTGGTTCGGGTGTTTTAAGAAATGTGCGTATATTTTCCCTATTTGTATCAGATATTTCCGTAAACTGCATTCCAATCAGCAGGGTATCGTATTTTGGCTGAATATTTTTGACTACGGCGGTGACATTTTCCACGATAAATGCCAATATCTTAAAAGTCACATACAAAGACATGCCAACAGTAAGGTAGCCACCGGCCTCAGGCGACATCTTAAGCATACAGCCGCCTTCGTTTATGTTTGTTATGACGGCGTCCATAGTGGTTATCGTCCGCATATCAAGGAGTTTAGCGGGTACGTTGACATACCTTCTCTCCTCCTGCCTCTTGAGGGACTTGGATCTCTTAAACACGCCATATCCCCATAATTGGTAGCGGTTGACCTCTACGCCGACCTTTGAGGCCGGTATTAAGGCGGTTATGGCGTATTCGCTGGCTGAGGTGTCCCTGCGTGGGGGGACAAAAGAGACCGTCCCGCCGCTCCTTATAACTGTGTGGACAATCGGATAGTTAACCTTGCTTCCACGCTGCGTTACGATGGCGATTTCATTATTTCTCAGACGAACAAACGTCCCCGGCGGGAAGATTCCGAGGTGTTTTATAAATAACATACCGAGGTCGGGGTCAACTTTGCTGTTTAAGAAAATCTCCTTCATAGCAATGTTTGGTGGAAGGGGAGGGCGGTAGTTTCTGCCCGACACACGGGCGCAGTATATGTCGCTTAGCGAGAGAATGCGCGCCGCGGGGATTATGTCTGTGCCCCTGAGATTATTTGGATAGCCGCTTCCGTCGAGCATTTCATGGTGCTGTAAGACAGTAGTTCTCCACAACTCATCGGTAATGCCAAGTCCCGCAAGCATCTCTTCCCCAACGATGGGATGACTGAGCACCTCTGCCTTCTGAATATCGCTGGGCGGTTCACTCTGGTTATGGAGTACATCCTGAAGCTCAAGCATTCCAATGTTCATCGTAAGGGCGGCCAGAGTAAGCGATGTCCTGTCGCGTAAACTCCAACCGAGTTTCTTGGCAATTATGTTACTAACAATGGCCGTGTGTATGTGATGCCTCACTGAATAGCGGGCCTCATGCTCAAGCATTATTGTACCAAGGGCAAGGTCTTCATCGTTTTTGCAGACCTCCTCCACTAAAGCGGCCATCACCATAGCCTTTGACTTAAAATCCTTTTCTGCGTGGGCATTCTTAAAAATGGCGGCCAACCTAAACTGCAGCAGGGCTAGCTGCTCAAAGGGCGAGTCCTGCTGGTCAAGCATCGCCTCGGCGTTTGAGTACTCTTCGTCCTGTTGCGCCGCGTCAGGGGCCTCATGCGGCTCATGGTCAAAGACAATCGCCCCAATGCTCTTTGGCACATCGTCCGCGGTTATCGTGTAGCCCCTTCTCAGAAGCAGTTGGCCATCTTCGTCATATACCGACGACGAAAGGGGCCTTCCTATGACGATTTCCCCTGATGCCACACGTCTTGGTTTCATGCTGTCATGTCTCTGGCGTCTTTCTCCTGCTAATACATATTATTATACCGGGTGTCATGCAGGGCACACCCGGCACGGCCGCTTACACAGCCTCCCGCACTATTAATACATGCCTTATTGTATCATTCAACTGCGTATTCATTCAAGGTAAATCATATAGCCTACGTCAATTCTCAATGAAGGGCAGAGGCGCACCCGCCGCTGCTTGTTTTGCAGGGATTCAATGATTTAGTGTTCTGTCGGCATTAATTTCTGACAGTCAGGAAACTATCAGGGCAACAACCCGCTAAGACCTGACACCTTTTAGCTATCTATGGACGACACCTGAGACATTCACTGATTTTAAAATCTTTATAGTCCTCATCTGAACGCGCCATATCATAGAATTCTTCCTTTGTCTTAAACTTCAACCACTCCCCGGTCACTGAACTGGCAGTACGCCGCCTTCCAAATCTATTTTTACAATAGGCACATGACCTTTCATGGATTCTTGCCGTTTCAGCTTGCCAGTTCAGATAGACGCAATATGTCGTTTCTTTCACTGTGTACCCCCTCTAAGGCAGTTTATTCGATAGACTTCTTTAGCTTAACACAATTATGAAACACCACTACTGTCCTCGGCGTGATCTCTACGCCTTCACCCGTCTTTGGATTTCGGCCCATCCTCGCCCTCTTTTTCCTGACATGGAACGTGCCAAAATTCGGGATCTTGATAGATTCGCCCCCTGCCAATGTCTCTTTCATCAGGGCGAGGATAATTTCAACAACATCCCGCGCCTCTGTTTTGAGAAGCCCTATCTTATACGCTATATCCTCAACAATATCTGCCTTGCTACCACGTGCCATGGTCGCTATTTTATCGTATTGCAGTGATTTAGTCAATATGTTTCATATAGATTGTCAAGCCAAAATAAAAATGTCCTATTCCTGCCAAAGTAGAAATGTCCTATTCAGTTAATAATCATAGCCCAAATCCAAGTGAGATGACAAGGCATTATTTTTAGGCCGTCGTCCTTTTCCATTGTTTAAACGCCTGTCTCTTTGTACCCAGTCTCTGGCCTTTGCTCCATCGCAGCGGTGTCTGCCAAGCTCGACCCAATATCCCATGCTTGGGTAGTCCGCCAACGAGCGGACGGGTCCAGTTCAATATCACCTCCTTACAGTCTTATATCCACTGTTGATTAGTCCCTTATGCCTTACCCTAGCTGTCTCATCGCGGATGTAGCGTCTCTAAACTCCTCTCTTATTATTTTAGGCTGGTCATGTGATCTTTACCTGGCGTTGCACATTTCTGTATGCCCTTTCTCCAAGGGTGGTCATGCGCTGGTTTATGAATCGTTTTCACCCTCGAACGCCGTGTGTTTTGTCTTATTGGCAGTACCATTATTTCTTTATAATTAAATGCTTTACCCCTATAAGATATGTAAGCGTCTAAATAACTACACCCGCTGGGTTACCGGCAAGAGTACCCCCTA
>NZ_JBJUSG010000191.1:0-4524 GCF_046044395.1 Candidatus Magnetominusculus dajiuhuensis
GAATAGGACATTTCTATTTTGGTAAGAATAGGACATTTCTACTTTGGTACGACACATGACGAAATATTATTTGACTTCGCAAAGCCCCATACATTAATATCTATAAGCGAACTTTTGTTAAATTAACCAATTATGGGGCAGGAGGGGCGGTAAGAAACATGGATAATGGTTACTATGTTGATGTTGTAACGAAAAATATATTGTCGGCATTGTCCGAGCACATTTCTGACTCCATAGCCGACCAGTTAATCGGCGTCGTAAAAAAAACTACCACTCAGTTAGAGACAAGGCTCTTCACAATGTTTGACAGTGTCAGTAAGGACATTGCCAACGCCGTCAACGACAACATGCGTGCCTCCAATGAACGTCTGCTGGCAATAGAAGAAAGCCTCAATGAGATAAGACAAAGGCTCGGCGCAGTAAACACCGCTCAAATTGACGCCCTTGCCAAATCCGTAGAGGGCGGACTTGCCTCCATTGTCGCAGAGCTAAAGGCCTCGCTGGGTGAAAATAACAAGGCGCAGTTCGACGCGTTAACGACAACTCAGGCCGAGATACTAAGGATGATGCTCGAAGGTGAACTCAGAAACGCTGAGGCTATGGCAGAGCGTGTCAACGGCAATAAAAAGGAAATCGGGGAAAGATTGAAGAGGCTTGACGCCTTTATCGCCAGCACGGGAAAATAAATGGAATCAGAAGAGATAAAAATAAAGAACTTTCTCACGCGTGTCTCCGACATAGTCACCCGCTTAAAGGCCCTTGGACACGATCAGTTTGCCAATAGAATCAATAACCTTGAGGCCAATATAAGGGATTTTTCTGTTCATACGATAA
The DNA here is from genome assembly GCF_046044395.1 of Candidatus Magnetominusculus dajiuhuensis. Classification (NCBI taxonomy): domain Bacteria; kingdom Pseudomonadati; phylum Nitrospirota; class Nitrospiria; order Nitrospirales; family Nitrospiraceae; genus Candidatus Magnetominusculus; species Candidatus Magnetominusculus dajiuhuensis. The sequence goes on from NZ_JBJUSG010000191.1 coordinate 835, forward strand.
AAAGTGGCCTCGTCGGCATTACAAGCTCAGGGAAATCCTCCGTTATGAATATCCTGCTTGGCACGGGGACAAAAATCCTGAAAGAACAAAGTAAGGCCACTACAAATATGCTCGTGTTTTGCTCAAGGTCAAAGGAACCACAGCTTGAGATAATATACGAAGACGGCAGATCAATAAAGAAAACCGGTAACGATTGTCTGGGTGAGTCCATCTGGAAATTTACCTCAGAGGACGAAAACCCCGGCAACAAGTACAGCGTCAAGTATCTTAAAATCGGCCTGCCCACGTTTGTAATAGACGAGGACCTGGAGCTGGCCGACACACCCGGCCTCGACGCCTACGGCCTTAAGGAACACGAAGACCTCACCCTGCGCGAGTTCCTGCCGCAGGCGGATTTGATAATCTATCTGTCCTCAATCCGCAGCCCGATGAAGGAGGCCGACAGAAAAATACTTAACAAGGTAATGGACGCCGACCAGAGGATTGTCTTCGTGCAGACATGTAAGAGCGCCGTTGTTGAGAGCGGCTTCGCCTCAGAAAACTCAGAGGAGTCAATAGACAAACGCCTTGATAAATATAAGGAGGAGTTTGAGAAACTCATAAGCCCGTATTCACGCCTGAAAGACGCCCCTATCGTCCAGGTTGAGACTATGTCAGCCAATCGTTATTTTAAAGACGGTGACAAGGAGGCATGGGCAGAGTCGGGCTTTGAAGAGCTGGTACACGTCATCAAAAGCGTCACAAAGCAGTTGCAGTATGAATATACCATAAGAAACCTCAAAAAAATAGTTGACAGCGTCAACGCCCTGATAACCCTCCTGATAAGCGCGGTCAAAGAAGAGGCCGACAAGAAAAACAGCATCGAACATCTGATGAAGACCCTCGAAAAATTAAAAAAATACAACGAAAGAATATTAAATACCAAAAACCAGGTAGTCTCCATATGGAAAAAGAAAATAGACCCCGCCGGCATGTTCGCCGAGTTCCAGCATGAGCTATCGCGCACATATTCGTACCGCTATGAATTTAACCCCAAACACGACACAGAATTTATCGTCAAAGCAGACGCAATCAGCGAAAAAATGCACTCCATCAAGGCCAGTATGCTTGATAACCTCGACAACGCAAGGGACAAGTTCAAGGAATACTTCGACGATGTCGGCCTTGATGTACGGCGAACAGATATTCAAAGCGGCTCGGTGAAGAGTTTTTACCTGCCTAACGTGCAAAAAAGGAGTGTCTCAGGCAAGTCACTGCTGGCCTCTGGTAAAGACCTGACGGTGGAATACATTGATAAAACAAAATTTATTGAAGAGCTAAAGGCGTCAATAGAGATGTTCTTAGGGCCGCTTGCCGGACACCTGGACTGGTGGGATAAGACCATTACGTTTTCTTTTGTTGAGCCACTCTCAAAAAAGGTTGCCGCCTCTGTTGACGATATAAAAAACATCGAAAAGGGCGGAGACTATAACGAGGAGCAGTACAAGAGGCTGTCTGCCTTCAGCAAGGAACTCCATTACAGCGTCAAAGAGGTCTCGGCGTTGTGCGACATGGAGTTTATAGAGCAGAAGTTTCCGGTATATGGTAAAAAGATAACCTTCAAAAGGGAAAAAACCGGATTTATCAATATGTTTTTGCAGCTCAGCAGCCGTTACTATGAGGCATTATTCCATAACTATTATATCAGGAAATTGTCCGGGTTTTCCGGCAATAAACACAAAACCGTTGTCCTGATAGACCAGAACTATGAGTCGCAGATTAATTTTATAAACAAGCTGTTACGCCTTGACGCAGAGACACTTGACCATGTTCGCGCCCTTAAGCGGCCATATGTGATAAACCCTCAGAGCGCTGACGCGTTAGCCGAAAGCCTCTCTGTGGAGGGGGAATTTTCGGACAGCCTGACCTTCTACGTGCTTGGAAACGACGACGCGTCCATTGAGGCGGCAAAATCACACAAACTGTTTGAGCGGGCAGATGTCTTGCAGCTTATAATAGACGACCTGCACAGGGTGGCATCGGCCCTTGTGGATATTGTCGAGAGAAACAGATTTTTTGACAATATCGTAAAAAGACAGGATAAGCTCCTTCTGGCATACCCCGGCGGGGCGTATTTCCAAAAGGGCAGGCTGCACATCCTCGTAGATGAGGCAATCAGCGAAATGAATAAGATATTCGACGCCCCCTCAGTCCAGTGGTTTATATACGAAGGGTATGAGGTAAGATATAGTTATTTCTATGATATAGTCTCACAGGCGGCTGCCAATAATCTGCAGCCGGAGGATTGCATGAGGCAGTGGAAAGACCTGGGCATACCGCTTGACGAGCCTTTTACAGAGGACATACTGTTGGAGCAATTTGCCGAAATTACGTGAAAAATTGCCTGTATAAAAAAATAGCAACTATAAGGGAGACTGAGCCATGGCAGAAATAGAGGGAAATGATGATTTCCAGCAGATGCTTACGAAGTTAAAACAGAGGGTCAACAATATTGCCGCGGTCAAGGCCACCGTTGCAACCGCCGACACCGGGGGCGACATAAAGGAGCTGCTCACCGGCTTTACCGAGACGTTAAAGCAAGGGTTCACAGCGTTGCTGGATGACAAATCAGGGCAACTCGAAAGGCTTGGCGCCGTAGCCGCTGGGGCAGCAGAGTCCGCCGCAGCCAAAAAGGCCGTGGATTCAACGGCAGCCGAACTGAAAAAGGAGATTAACTCTACTCTCACTACCCTGTTGTCCGACCTTAATAATCGTCTTGAAGGGACATTGAAAGACAACATAAGAAACGCCTCTATGTCCATAAAAGACGAGATAGCCTCGGTTAAATCTGGCATACCGTCTATTGATATAAACGCCATCGGCAGCTCAGTTGAGACACTCGGCAACACCTTGAAACAGGCCGTTGAACAGTTAAAAACCGTAAGCGTACCGTCGTCCGGCGCTATGGATGGCACCGCCATGAAAAGCCTGACTCAGGAGATAAAACTATCTGTTGGCGAGGTGGTAAACACGAGGCTTGATACCGCTCTGGCACCACTCAGGGGCGAGATATCTGCCCTCAAGGCCGTAATCACGACTATGAAAATAGAGCCTTATACCTCTGCCAATAGTGGCATGGAGTTTGCTAAGAGCAACATTGACAACATCCGAAATGAATTCAGCGGTGAGATAAAAGAAATCAGGGCGCTTATCGAAAGGGAAAACAACATGGTCAAGTCACAGACGCTTGAATTTCTTGGGTTTATAACCGATACGATAGTCAGCCTGAGCGGGAAGATTGACAGCCTCCTGCGCCAGGGTGGAGCTGTGGCGACCACTGCTGCGCGCAGCCAGCAACAAGGTCGCGCCGCGGCGCTACCCAACATAGAGGCCCAGATAACCGAAGAGATCAAGAGCGGTCTGCAACGGGAAATTGCCCCCGTTATGGATGGCCTTGTGCATATAATAAGGTTTTTGGTCGCCCTGTCTAAGAGATAGTTTTACAAGATACATGATGGATACCAAGTTGCGTTCATATGAGTAATTTTGTCATTCCTGCGAAAGCAGGAATCCAGTCTTTCAGAAAACGGTGTAAGGACTGGATTCCAGCGCGTAGGCTGGAATGACAGACTTGAAAAAATATAGTTACTTTTATGAACGTAAGCGTCAAGAAAACCCCATCTTTACAGTGGGGGTAGCAGATGTCATAAT
>NZ_JBJUSG010000192.1:0-4450 GCF_046044395.1 Candidatus Magnetominusculus dajiuhuensis
GGGGAGGTGTGTGCCCTAGCTCCATAGGATTTTCACGGTAAAGCAGGAATCCAGTTTTCATGGCAAAACGTGATCATAGTGGGTTGTCCAGCCCTTGAGTCTCTCATGTCGAACTTGCAGGGATAGAAAAGTGGTATTATCCCTTATTCCTAAAAGACTGGATTCCTGCTTTCGCAGGAATGACAGACAAAAAATACATAGTGCGTTTGCCCTGGGGGCGAAGGATGTTTAGCAGCAACAGGATAGAGTTCGAGAAGAGTACCGTAACGAAAATGGTGGGGTTTTACTGTAAGAAGCTCCATCACTCAGAGGGTGTCCTTTGCCCTGAATGTGCGGCGCTGCTTGAGTATTCCCACAAGCGCCTTGATAAGTGCGTGTATCAAAACGATAAACCTACGTGTTCAAAGTGTACGATACACTGCTATAAGCCCGACAAACGGCAGCAAATCAGGGCTGTGATGAGGTACTCACAGCCGCGAATGCTGCTTAGGCGGCCAGATTTGGTAATTTTGCACGCCATTGAGGGCCTTTTTAACAAGTTTAATAAGAAGAAAGCGTCTGGGAAACGTCATATTTACAAATGATAGTTACTGACCATGCTGCAACCTGCGCATATCGCCCTTATTTCACAACGCCATTATAAAATCCACCCTCGTAGATTGCCTTGTAGGCCGCATCTCCCATAATCTCCCGTGGGGTGCGCCTGAGGTTATTCTCTGCCTCGGCAAGTAGGTTGTCTTTATTTGCCATCAAACCGTTATTAATCAGAAACTCTGCCGCCAGATTGGCCATGAGAAAGTGTGTGAGCGGGTTCCAGTGCCCGTCGCAGCGATACGAGAAATATGGATACGGCAGGTTATGGTCATCCCTGTAACGCCTGAAAAACGGTTCGGGGTTATAGAAAATAATATTATTCTTTTGAGCAGTCTGAGCAAGCCATCTGACGGGATATTCGGGGTCAAACCCCTTTGGGGCCTCCACGCCGAGGGTTTTTTTCAGCTCCTCATCCACGCTTTTGACCATTCGTATATGTTCCACAACCGGAATCAGTATCAGTGTGGCGTTGTCCCTGTCGGTTTCCCGCTTAAGCTCTTTCAGGAAATACTCCGTAAGCGCCCATGCCTCCGGCCAATCGCCATTTGGGGGCATGTAGGCATAGTAATCATCCGGCAGCACACTAATTTTCTCTTTGGAGCGGGCGTCTATTCTGTGCTGTAAAAACACGGTCTTTATAAACAATGAGGTCTTGTAATACCTGTAGAGAAAGTTAACTAAAGACTTAATCTTCTTTTGGCCTTTTTTTTCATCTACAACGACAGCGCCGTTTTCTATGCTGGCACACGATAGCATTGAACCCCCTGACAGCAGTTTGCAGGAGTTGCCGTTTACATCGTTAAACGTACAAAAAAACAAGAGGACTATCTTAGGCTTATAACTCCTTACATCTCTTACATACTGAAGGTACTCATGGATAGTGCCGTAGCCACTTACGCCGAAATTTAATACGTCCACATGTAAAACCCCCCTTAGGGCGGCGGCGAAATAGGTATTTTCAGCAACCTGCTTGCCCTCCACGAAGGAATCCCCAAGTACCGCTATCCTCGTCGTGCCTAACTTATCCCATTCATAGCTCCTGTAGCCGACAGAGTTTATCTTTATCTCAGGGATGTTATAGCAGGAGTTCCTGAACGAGGCGTTTTGATTAGGCTCAGGGGTCAGGATATTCTTGTCTTGCGTGTAACGATAATATATGTTGTTGCCGTACTCCGTGTACCAGCTTGGGAAGAGCCTTAAAAGGGCCTCGGCAAGCAGGGCGGTTAATCCAACCACAAATAAAATGGCAAGCAGAGCCAGCCGGAGCTTTCTCACGCTCAACCGCTGTTAACCGGTTTAAACAAGGGTTTCTTATAAATGCCTTTTCTGACATTCTCGGCAACAATGGTCATAATCATCGCAAAATGAGACGGGTATTTTGATACGTAACCCTCAAGGATGGACACAAGCCTTTGTGTATATTCGGCCACGGTGCCGATGTCCCTGGGAAGGCCTTCCGCAAAGATGGGCCTTTCAAACACCAGCCTGTGTGTATCGTCTTGCTGCCTGATAATATAAGTCGGCAGGATGGTGGCCCCTGTCTTAATGGCCAGCTTTAGGATACCCTGTGAGAAATGGGCGGTTCTACCAAAGAATTGGACGTCAACCCATACATCCCCAGCCCTTCCATCAAGGGCCATGGCGATAAGTTCATTGTTCTTCAGTGCGTTAAATATAGGCCTCAGGCCGTTTTCGCTGAAGATAAACCTGACCGGCAGTTTGGCGTTTTCACTATGCCTCGCCCGTAAGATCATCTTTTGAATCTTATTTCTGTAGGGCGACGGCCCGACAATCTGGCTTATGCGGTAACCTTTGAAGGCAAGCGCCGGCAATATCATGAAAAATGAGCCGAAATGAGACAACAGAATTATCGTCCCCCTCCCCTTGTCAACACTCTCTTTGAGATTGTCACACCCCTCGTACGTTATAATGCGCTCAATTGTCTCCTTCGACAGCGTCCCTAAGAGGAGTTCTTCCATACGCCTCTTTAAATCATATACGATGGTCTGCTCTGACAGCCTGTCCAACTCCCTGAGATTATCTTTATCAGGCACAATACAGACAAGCTGCTCCTTTATCTTATCCCTGAGTTCCTTATAGAAAATACAGACAAGCGAGGCCAATAGCCTCGTTATTGAGTATGCCATCTTCAATGGCAGGAGCTTTGCCACTGCCCTCAGGGGAAACCAAAACACCCACATCCCTATGTCAAAAATTGATTCCTTTAATCTCATCCTCAGACGTGCGGCCTCTCTCCTTTGAGCTTGTTTACAATACGGAATGCGGCGCGGCCCGCGGGTTTTATTAGCTCATCGGCTAAAAAGGCCAAAATATCAAAGGCCAGGGTTGCATACCACAGCCTCTTAGGGACGTAGAAGAGTTTTAACAAATCCTCCTCCTTCTCCGGCAGCATATCAAGCCCCTCTGTTATTATACCCTCTTTCAACGCAATGTCGTAAACAGCCGTATGAGGCTCGATTCGTATCCAGCCCAACCCCACAGAGGCCCTGGCAAATATGGCCAGCGGTATTTTAAAATACAAGTAGATAGTCCTTAACACCGCCCACAAATCCATACCGGGATACGCGCAGAAGAAATTATATGTAGCGACAATGCCCTTAGTCTTGCGCATAACCTTTATACTGTTTTTGACCTCTTTGTAGGTGATTCCTTTTTGCAGATATCTTAATCCCTCATCCGTTACGGCATCGGGCGACAACCCGACATGCACGCAACCGGCCTCCTTCATCAGATGCATAAACTCCACTGTCAGCATCTTTGGGGTCAACCACGCTCCCCATTTTATTCGCAGCTTCCTTCGTATAATCTCATTACAGATTTCCCTTGCGTGCCTCTCTGGCAGATTAAACACGCTGTCAACAAAGACAAAGCTCTTAAGTCCATAATTTTCAATCATATGCCCTATCTCATCTACGACTTCCACAGGGCTGCGAAGCCTCACGCTGTCGTTGTTCAGAAATGGGTAGCTGCAGTACGTACACTTAAACACACAGCCACGCTTGCTCTGTACACCTAAGATATTATAATAGTCCCCAATGTAACTCTTCGTGTCAATCACGCGAGGTCCCCTGTCAGGCATGGGAATCCTGCTAAAATCAGGGGTGGGCCTTGTGCCGGTAAAGATTGCCTCAGAGGCGTTTTGTGCGCCGTTTCCGCGGTAAAAAATGCCTTTAACCGTCTCGGGCCTATCCAGATTATCAAGCAGTTGCACAATTGCCTCATCTCCCTCAAGGAATACGCCATAGTCAATTTCCGGAATCCTGTTCATTATTTCCATTGCGTAAAGGGAAAACCCTGACCCACCCGCTATTATTTTTGCTGTTGGGCAGGTCTCCTTAATGGCATTTATCGTAGGCCTTACAGTATTAAACTGAATATGCAAGTCGCGCCGTTGAGTCGTATCAAGATTTCTTATTGACAACCCCACGATGTCTGGATTGAATCTGACTATCTCTTTTTTTAATTCCTCCAAAGAGCCCGGGTATTCAAAACTATTCGGATTGAATATCCTGACGCTGTGCGCCTTCAGGGCAGCCGCGACATACGAAAGCCCTATAGGATAAAGCGGTATATGATATGCCCTGACTCCTTCGTCTTGCTGAACCAACAGTACATTCATTAGCAGTCCTCTACACAGCCTATTGTATGGTTTACCCGCCTCGTATGTCAACCCCCGTAGCAGGGCAAACGCACTAGAAAAATAAAGCAAAAGATACCTATGCAATCATTCCGGCTTGTCCGGAATCGTCCCTTTAGTGAGAGTTTCATAATGATTGTGCATATTCTGAGATATAAGGACAATAGGGGTAGGGAAGGCTCTCACCTCCCCTCCCTC
>NZ_JBJUSG010000193.1:0-4443 GCF_046044395.1 Candidatus Magnetominusculus dajiuhuensis
TATGACATCTGCTACCCCCACTGTAAAGATGGGGTTTTCTTGACGCTTACAGACTATCGGTACTTGGTCCTGGTGAAATGTTAGATTTTACGCCATCTATGGAGGGAACCATTTTAACGTTATCTGCAAAATCAATAAATGAGGAAGAAGGAATAAATCTATTCGCAGAGTGTATAAAAGAATAGAGTAATAGGGTTTTGTGCACGATAAATTTGTTCTCCATCAAACTCACGCGGACATTGAGCAGTTGTTAGCGTCACGGTTATGCCCTTGTTCAACATTGACAGACAGCAGTACGGTGCTGTGATTGTCATAGGAGACGAGTTGCAGCCAAATGAGTAGCAATCATTCTGTCCGAAAAATAATCTAAAGATTGCGCTAATTATAAATATGTGCTATAGTTATACAGTGAAGAGGGCGGTTAACTAAGTGGAAAAATATATCTGCATACACGGGCATTTTTATCAGCCGCCACGCGAAAACCCATGGCTTGAGGAGGTCGAGTATCAGGACTCCGCAGGAGTCTATCATGATTGGAACGAAAGGATAACAGCCGAGTGTTATGCCCCAAATGCCGCTTCAAAGATACTTGACCACGAGGGAAGGGTCTCCGATATAATTAACAACTACTCAAAGATTAGTTTTAATTTCGGGCCTACTCTGCTGTCATGGCTGCTAAGACATAATCCTGACGTATATCGGGCGATACTGGAGGCCGACAAGCTGAGTATTGAGAGGTTTTCCGGGCACGGCTCGGCAATCGCCCAAGTGTATAACCACGTGATAATGCCGCTTGCCAACCACAACGATAAAATCACACAGGTAATATGGGGAATAAGGGATTTTCAGGCGCGTTTTGGAAGGAGGCCGGAGGGCATATGGCTTGCCGAGACCGCCGTTGACCTGGAAACCCTTGATGTGTTGGCAGAAAACGGGATTCTGTTCACAATCCTCGCCCCGCGCCAGGCCTCAAGGGTAAAAAACCCAGGACATAGCAAGCCTGATGAGGACACCGGCATAGAAACACCTGGCCCCGATGTCTGGACTGACGTCAGCGGCAGCCGGGTTGACCCCGCTATGCCATACCTGTGCAAACTCCCTTCGGGCAGGACTATTACCCTATTCTTTTATGACGGGCCAATATCCTCCGACATTGCCTTTAGTGGTGTTTTAAATAAGGGCGAAAATTTTATTGACAGGCTCACCTCCGCCTTTACCGATGACAGAGACTATCCCCAGTTAGTCAATATAGCTACGGACGGCGAAACCTATGGCCATCACCACAGAAAGGGCGAGATGGCCCTGACATATTGTCTTCATCTGATAGAATCAGGCACTTATCATGCGGCTCATGGGGTTAAACTGGCCAACTATGGGCAATACCTTGAAAAACACCCGCCGGTTTGCGAGGTGGAAATCTATGATAACTCCTCATGGAGCTGTATACACGGCATAGGAAGGTGGATGGATGACTGCGGCTGCAACAGCGGTATGCGTGGCGAATGGACACAGAAGTGGCGCCGCCCGTTGCGTGAGGCTATGGACTGGCTCAGAGACAGGCTCGCCGGCATATTTGAAATAGAAGGGGGGAAATATTTAAAATCCCCGTGGGACGCCCGCAATGATTATATTGAGGTGATTCTCAACAGAGACAAGGCAAACGTCCATTCTTTCATAGATTCTCACGCCCATACGAATCTCCCGATGGAAGACAGAACGAGGGTGTTACAATTGCTTGAAATGCAGCGCAACTCCATGCTCATGTACACAAGCTGCGGGTGGTTTTTTGACGAAATCTCAGGGGTTGAGACCGTTCAGGTAATGAGTTATGCCGCAAGGGCAATGCAGTACGCAAAGACGTTAACCGGTATTTCCCTTGAAGCGCAGTACATAGAAAAACTCCGGCACGCGCCCAGCAATGTGTTTAGCAGCGGCGCATATCCATATGAAATGTTTGTAAAGCCAGCAAAGGTGGACATAATGCGCGCCGTTGCGCACTTCGCAATATCGTCTCTGTTCGAATCTGGCCACGGGCAGTTGAATATGTTTTGTTACGCGGTGGAGCGCCAGTCCTACGATGAGGCCAGGGCAGGCAGGATGAGGCTTGCCACGGGAAAGATTCAGGTGGAATCTGAGATTACATGGGAGCAACACATATTTATTTTTGCGGTGCTACACATGGGCGACCACAGTGTTAATTGCGGAGTCAAGGAGTTTTCGGGCGACGATAATTTCAATACAATTAAGTCGGAGCTGACAGACGCCTTCGAAAAAGGCCTTATCCCCTCCGCTATCAGGCTCATGCAGACACACTTTGGCAGCGATAACTACTCTATTGGACATTTGTTTAAAGATGAACAGAAAAGAATACTTGACCTTGTCTCACAGGGTGCCAACGACAGAATAGATGACCTGTACAGACAGATATACGAAAGTAATTATTCGCTGATGAATTTCTACAGGGGACTATCTGTACCGCTGCCCAAATCCCTGTCTATTGCCGCCGCATATATCCTGGAAAAAGACCTGATGGGGATATTTGAAACTAAACACCCTGACATAGAAAAATTAAAAGCAATAAGCGATGAGCTCAAGCGGTGGAATATCGCTATTGATAAGCATAAAATCAGCTTTCGTGCCACCGCCATGATAAATAATCTCGTAGAAATACTGTCCGCCAGGCCAGAAGATATAGAATTGTATGAAAACCTAAGCAGCGTGCTCAAAATATTTAAGTCACTCTCAATAAAGCCTGATTTGTGGAAGGCGCATAATATGTATTTTATCATAGGGAAAGAGCTAAGGCATCTAATGTCGGAGAAGGCCGCGGCCGCGGACGAATCAGCCCGCATATGGTTAGACAACTATGGCCGGCTTGGGCGTAATCTTGGGATAAAACCCTGAAAACAGGACGTATCAATTGGCAAAGCGCTGCCACAATATATGCCCTTTAAAAAATATTATTTTAGGGCATTGACTTTTTCGCCGCAATAGGTTAACATACAAACGCCCTTTTAAAGGGCTAAGCAAGCAGTAAGGAGTGTTTTAACATGTCATTTGAAGGAAAAGTAAAGTGGTTCAACGTCAGCAAGGGGTATGGTTTCATTAGCAAAAGTGATGGGGAAGATGTATTTGTCCACTATTCGGCTATTAAGACCAGCGGGTTTAAAACGTTAGAGGAAGGACAGATGGTATCCTTCGACGTTGAACACGACAAGAAAGGATTGAGAGCAACTAACGTGGCAATCATAGACTAGTACGCTAGACAATCCAGAAAGGTAAACATTTAAAAGGAAGGGACTGGCCGCCGGGGTTTAGGGTGTCGGGGTTTGAAGGTTGGAGCTCAAAAAGCAAGAACAAGCGAATCCTTTAGGAACCATGGGTTCGGCTGCTGGATCTTAAAGGTTTGGCTGGTCCTTTTCAAATTGTATCCTCAGGCTGTCTGTGAGTGTGGGGGCGTTTGTGAAGGTTCCTCTCGTGTTTCTGGCCGTTTCTCCGTTGTCTGTTCTGAAAGGTGTCTGTTGCCTTGTAGCGTCTGCAATTCGCGGTATTTGACAGGGCAATCGCATTAGAAAAATTAGACAGAAATTGCCTACACTTTTAGCGCTGACCGATGGTTTCCTGGATTCCTGCTTTCGCAGGAATGACAAAAAAAGAGAATGGCATGATATTTTTGGTGTTCATTTGTTCGGCTTTGTCTGTCGTTTTCATATTTTTTATTCTGTCATTCCCGCGAAAGCGGCAATCCAGGAGAGGGAATTACTGGTGTAAGTTTCTAATGCGATTGCCCTGCGGTATTTGACAATCGGTTGCCATGTGTGTTATGTTTGTATCGAGTTCAAAACCGTTCAAAAAGGAGAATGAATCTATGAAGAAATTGTTTTGGGTGTTTCTGTCGTTGTTATTAGTGTTGACACTGAGTGGGGGCATTGTGTATGCCGAAGGTAAAAAGAAGACGGCTTCCGCGCCTAAAAAGGGTAGTATCCTATACGTGTGCAACTGCGACGATAACTGCACGTGTAATACCGTAAAGACGAAGCCCGGCAAATGTAAGTGCGGCAAGAAGCTGGTACCAATGCATGTGTTAAAGATAGAGGGCGATGAGGCAATCCTCTGCACATGCGGAAAGGGCTGCACTTGTAAACTGGACAAAGATGACCCGACAAAATGCGGCTGCGGCAAGCCCGTAAAGAGGGTAAGCATCAAGGGGATGTACGTGTGTGCCTGCGGCGATACGTGTGAGTGTAACACGGTATCGAAAAAGCCCGGCAAATGCCCATGCGGCACTAAGTTAAAGAAAGTAGAATAGTTTCTTTAGATAATGAAGTGGGGAAAGGGTGTGAGGTGGACGCCCCTTCCCCATTTGTTTTTATACTAAGTTGCGTTCATATGAGTAATTTTGTCATTCCTGCGAAACATACATGAATAGAGTCAATCTTCGCC
>NZ_JBJUSG010000194.1:0-4342 GCF_046044395.1 Candidatus Magnetominusculus dajiuhuensis
TCTTTAGGACATTTCTACTTTGGTAGAATAGGACATTTCTATTTTGGTATTACAATTTTTACTTTGGCCTGACACGGGTAAGATTACATTATTACGATTTTGATGGTGGATTTGCTATAATAGTGGCACTGTGAATGCCATACCAGTATTAATGTACCATCATGTCAACACTACGGGTTCGTTTATAACCGTCGGGGTGAGAAATTTTGAGAAACAGATGGCCTTTCTCAAAGAACATGCCTACAGGACGATAAACACGGCGGACCTTGCTGACATCTTAACTGGCCGCGCCGCCACCACCGCTAACACCGTGATGATAACGTTTGACGACGGCTGGGCAGATAACTGGCTGTATGCCTATCCTATACTGAGAAAATATGGCCTTAAGGCGGTCTTTTTTGTCGTTACCTCATGGGTACACGATGGCGGGCAGAGGCATGCCTACGATTCGCTCCCCTCACACAAGGAGTGCAAGGCAAAGGTGGCCAGAGGCCAGGCCGAAGAAGTGGTGATGTCATGGGAGCAGTTGAGGGAAATGGAGGCGGGCGGCCTTATAGACGTCCAATCCCATACGCACACGCACAAGAAAATAGACGAAGGGGGCGTTTACGAAGACCTGTCGGTATCAAAGGAGTTAATAGAGGGGCGGCTTGGGAAAAAGTGTGAGGCATTGTGCTGGCCATGGGGTATATATAACGTCAAATACATAGACTCCGCCCTGACGGCCGGCTTCAGGCTCCTCTTTACGACCGAGCCGGGTACTAATACATATAAGTCCGACCCGTTAAAGATAAAACGAATCGCCATAGGCGACATCGGGGTGATGAAATTCAGGAAAAAACTCTTCATTCACTCTGATGACGGGCTAAGCAGGCTCTATTTGAAGGTTTTCAAGTAACCCCCTCCATGCGGATACTCCACACAGAGTGGTCAGGGGATTTGGGCGGGCAGGAGAGGCGTGTCCTTGCCGAGGTAACAGGCTTTTTAAAACGGGGACATCATACGGCCATCGTATGCCGCAAGGGGACGAGGTTTTATGAGGAGGCCATAGGACGCGGGATAGAAGTCCTCACGCTTCCCCTGAGAAGTCCCTACGACATCACCAGCATCACACGGCTGTCGAAATATATCGGAGCGAACCGTTTTGACGTGGTTAACACGCACTCAGGCAAGGATTCCTGGATAGCCGGCATTGCCGCGAGGCTTGCCGGGGTGCCGCTGCTTGTCAGGACGCGCCACCTGAATATCCCCCTTAAGCGCGGCATATTTAACTTTATCCACTACCTGCCGGACGCCTATATAACCTGCGGCGAGAATATGAAAAAGACACTCGTGGCGGACTGCGGCTTCCCCCCTGCTGATGTGGTGAGCATCCCAACCGGCGTTGCAGAGGAGTTCTTTGACGTAAAAAGAGACCCTGCTCTGAAGTTAAAATACGTCAGCGGCGAGGCATTCCCCATAATCTCCAACGTGGGTATTTTAAGGGGCGTAAAGGGACACGAGGTAACGTTGCGGGCGGTGCCAAAAATAATTGAGGCATTTCCCAACGCGAGAGTTCTCCTTGTCGGTGACGGGCCAAAGCTAAAGGGGTTACAGGGCATGGCACGGTCTCTTGGGATAGATGGCCATGTGGTGTTTACCGGTTATGTCGCCCAGGCCTCCGAAATCGCCGCAATCTATGCCTTTAGCGATGTCTCAGTGCTGAGTTCGCATTCGGAGGGGGTGCCGCAGTCCGTGATGCAGGCAATGGCCGCGGGTGTGCCGGTTGTGGCAACGCGTGTGGGTGGAGTGCCGGAGGTGGTGATACATGAGCAAACCGGCCTGCTTGTAAATCCATCAGACCACGCCGCCCTTGCCAATGGTGTGATAAGACTTTTACAGGATAAATCCCTTGCCGCTGATATGTGCAAAAGGGCGAGGCGGTTTATCTATGAAAATCACTCGGCCACGGTTATGCTTGATAAAATAGAGGCGTTATATTACAGGCTGCTTGAGGCTAAATTACTAAATGAAATCAGTGGCCACTAATAACCCATGACAATCCAATGAAGCGAATCGCACTTATCAGAAGGCAATATGACCGGTTTGGCGGGGCGGAAAACTACATAGAGTCCATGATAAACAATCTGCACGGCTATGAAATCCATCTGCTCAGTTCACAATGGAAGGAAAACCCGCATGCCACTCACCATACGGTAGATGCAGCGTCTTTGAGTTCGGCCCGTTCGGCCATAAAGTTTAATCGAAACGCTGCCGCAATCATACGGCATATAGGCCCTGACTGCACGGTAAGTTTTGAACGCACGACGTGTCAGGATATATACAGGGCAGGCGATGGATGCCACAGGCAGTGGCTCATGATTCGCCGTCTCACCGCGGGCAGGTGGAAGGGCCTGTCATTTCACTTTAACATGTTACACCGGACACTGTTGTCCATCGAAAGGGAACTTTTTAAGAGTACGCCCGTGATAATAGCTAACTCCATGATGGTAAAGGAAAATATAATCGCCCACTACGCGGTAAACGAAGACAGGATACACGTGCTGTACAACGGCGTTGACTTAGACCGTTTTAGTCCCGTGGACAGGGAGCGTCTCTCAGCGGAGTTTCGCAGCGAATTCAGAGTTCAGAACGACACCGCGATAGTCCTGTTTGTAGGGTCAGGGTTTGAGAGGAAGGGGCTTGCCGTGTTGATTGACGCGATGAGCCGTATTAAGGCCCCCGCCGTATTGTACATTGCCGGGCGGGGAAGGACGGGGAAGTATGAGGCGCTTGCAAGAAGGCTGGGTGTGCGGGTGGTTTTTGCCGGGGCGCGAAGGGACATAGAGAGGTTTTACGCCGCCGCTGATGTGTTTGTCCTGCCGACGCTCTATGACCCGTTCAGCAATGCCGTACTTGAGGCAATGGCCTGCGGGTGTGCCGTGATTACGTCAAAAAATAACGGTGCCGCCGAGATAATCGAAGACAACAGCGACGGTGTGCTCCTTGATGATACAACAGACGCGGCGGAACTCTCCGGTAAGATAGACAAGGCCATAGCCATTGGCGCGCGGCTTGGACAAATGGCCGCCGAAAAGGCACGGGCATATTCCATAGAACGCGCGGCAGGGCAGTTCAGCCGCCTGATTGAAGATTACTGCCGCAACAAATGAAACTGACTCTGTTAACGCTAACCCGTTGAAATTAAACGTAATTTGTTTTATGCTAACCCTATGCTATACAAAAAACAGTATTGACAAACGCTTGTGAATTGCATTAGGATTGAGGGTAAGCGGCAGACAAAGCGGCGCGGTGGTGAAACCCCGATCTTTGAAGGTTGTTATTAAAAGCTATATGGAGGTAATTATGCCATCAACAAACGAGTTTCCGTCAAAAGGGTGGTTGAAGTGCAGTGATATATCGGAGGGAATGTTTCCTAATGAATATGCTGTTGAAAGCATAACTGCCGATAACGCCGAGTTTTCGCTTTTTGCGCACAAAACATTGGTGAATGAAAAGGAAAAATTGTTAAAAGTTACGATATTGGATTGTCGTGACGATGTTTGCTTAGTTATTCTACCAAATGAAGCCTATGGTGTCTTTAAGAATATGATAACGGTTAAAATAAAAGATATTAGTCAATGATATTGAGCAATTTAGAAATAATCAAAGCGATTAGCAACAAAAGAATTATTATAGATCCAAAACCTGATGAATCACAGTTACGACGTTTATTAAACACGACCTCTCTTGATTTCAGATTGGGGAACATTATCTCAATTCCACATGACGATGTTGGCGTTACCATTGATTCAAAAAATGGTATAAAAACAAAAACGCTTAAGACGTTATTCGATCGAAAGCAGATAACTGAGGAAGGCGGTTATACGCTGCGTCAAAACAAATTTGTCCTTTCAAATACATATGAAAATATATCATTGCCATATACTGAATCCGGTCCCAATTATGCTGCCAGGATAGAGGGGAAAAGCTCATACGCACGCTTTGGATTGCTCGTACATTTCACTGCCCCTACCATACATGCCGATTTTTCTGGAACCATAACCCTTGAATTAATGAACCTGGGACCTTTTCCAATAACCCTTTATCCGAATGTTCCAATATGCCAGATAGTTTTTGAAAAAGTGGAAGGCGAAATAGCCAACTCACCAAGCCAATTTCAGGGACAGACCACACCGGAGGGGCCGCATTAATATCTGTTGCGCGTATGCTTAATTCTTATCCATGATTTAGTGAAGCATAGCAGTTCAATCATGGCAAGGCCTTTTTGACCTGCTACCCAATTTCCAGCAATTCTCGGTGAAGGTAAAATGATAGTGATAATGCGTGTTTACAGAGAAGT
>NZ_JBJUSG010000195.1:0-4290 GCF_046044395.1 Candidatus Magnetominusculus dajiuhuensis
GGGATGCCCTCGCAGGGAAATCAACGGGTGTAGTTATTTAGACGCTTACGTTGCTTTGCCACGACAAACAACTGATGCTGACAAGGCTAAAATGCTTTTGGGTTATCTTGCCCGTTCAGAGGGCGATAATTCGTAAAAATAAATATCACATATAAGGAGGTTAATGTATGGATAAGCAAAACGATGGAAACGGCTTAGTAAACAGAGCAACAGGTCTTTTAATTATCGAGGTTAGAAGTTCAAATCCCAATGGTGATCCAGATAGAGAGAGTGATCCACGTCAGCGTTATGATGACAGAGGCGAAATATCACCGGTTTCATTCAAACGGAAAGTGCGTGATTTGATTGAAAATAAAGAAGGTACTGTCTGGACGAAGGTCTCTGGAGAGTTTAATCCGACTTTAGATGCTGCTAATTTCCACATACTGGAAAGCCGTGGAAGGGACCGAAAGAAAATAGAAACTGAAATTAATACCAACGAGGGTGTTGAATTTAGGAATAAGTATTGGGACGGCAGGGTTTTTGGTAACACTTTTTTAGAGGAAGGTTCCTCTACATCAATAAGAACCGGGGTTGTTCAGTTTGGCCTTGGAATTTCAATAGCTCCTATTGAAATAGAACGTTCGACCAATACCAGCAAGTCAGGGGTACAGGAGGGAAAAGATAGAGGAATGGCGCCATTAGGTTATCGAATTATTACACACGGCGTTTATTATATGCCTTTTTTGGTCAATCCAACTGCGGCAAGGACTACTGGTTGTACTTATACAGACATCAAGCTTTTGAAAAAGATAATACCTTATGCCTATTCTAACACACCCTCTTACGTCAGGTCTTTAGTCGAAATCCGTCACGCATGGTATATTGAACATAAATCACAGCTTGGTTCTTGTTCTGATTTCATGCTGATCGATGCCTTAACGCCAAAAAAGAAGGATGGCTTAGACCCTGAAAAACCGTCTAAGTCATGGGACGAATATGACGTGCCTACTACGTTACCTGACAATTTAGAAGGAAAGGTCGAGTCTCTTTCTGATTTAATGGATATATACTAATGGAGCCGTTGGCACGAAGCGCACGAAAAGACATTCCGGTTCAAACATATGCTGAGCATGTTGGAAATGTTTCAGCCAGAGCCAAAAGAAATGCCGCCGAGGCTGCTAAATATTTTGAAGACGGCAGTCAAGCATTTGTGGATACCGTCTCTGCGGCTGCGTTATTTCACGACTTGGGGAAGTTAGACGAAGAGAATCAGAAAGTTTTGCGAAGTTCTTCAAAAAAGAAATTACCGATAAACCATGTGGATGCCGGAGTTGCTTATTTGAAGCAACAATCCCAGCTTTTTGCGGCAATTCTGGCATATGGTCATCACATAGGGTTATGTTCATTAAGTAAGGAGAACAGCAAGGATGCACCCTTTTGTCGTGACCCGGATATATGGCAGCAGACTGATGATCTTCTTAATTACTATAAAACAGTACATGAAAGTGTTTTGGGGTCATCTGATGTTGTGAGCGTGCGTGATAAAACAAAATGGAGCGGACTGCCTTATCGTTTAGGTCTTTCCTGTTTAGTGGATGGCGATTACGGTGACGCTGCCGAGCATACTGGCGATGAAGTAAGTTTTGACGATAAGGAATTACGCTGGGAAGAAAGACTGACGGCACTTGATAAGTATGTTGAAGCCAAATTCAATAAGGATCCTAATTCACAGCGTAATTTACAACGCAAAGAAATTTACAAGTCATGCAGAGAGGCAGATACAAATGAGCCAATTGAGGCATGTGATAGTCCAGTTGGTACAGGTAAGACAACATCGGTTATGGCACACTTGCTTCAGGTTGCGATTGCAAAGAAATTGCGCCATATTATAGTGGTGCTGCCATATACGAATATTATCAAACAGTCAGTAGAGACATATCGCAAAGCCCTTGTTCTGGATGGCGAAAAGCCTGATGAGATTGTCGCCGAGCATCATCATCAAGCTGATTTTAAGAGTGTAGAATTGCGTCAGATGTCATCGCTTTGGAAGGCTCCGATAATCGTTACAACCGCAGTACAGTTTTTTGAAACACTTGGAAGTAATATACCTGTAAAACTAAGAAAACTGCACGAGCTTCCGGGTTCTGCCGTATTCATTGATGAGGCACACGCGGCCATTCCGTCTTTTTTATGGCCTCAGACGTGGGTTTGGCTTAGGGGTTTAACAAAATGGGGTTGTCATTTTGTTTTGGCGTCAGGTTCACTCCCGCGATTTTGGGAAATGGAAAAATTCGTTTCTCCAACAGAATCAATTCCTGATCTGGTTCCGGATGAGCTGAGACAACGGTCTGCTGAAAATGAATTTCTCAGAATATCCTATCAGACATGTGAAAGTGCCTTTGACCGTAGAGGTCTGATAGACTTCATTCTATCTAAACGCGGTCCACGACTTGTAGTAATGAATACGGTTCAATCTGCCGCTGTGATTGCAGATAAAATGATAAAGGAAAATCAAGAAGTCTTACATTTATCAACGGCATTAACCCCTATTGATAGGGAACGCATTGTTAATAAGGTTATCCGAAAACTTAAGGCAAGAAGTACAGATACCAATTGGACGCTTGTGGCTACAAGTTGTATAGAAGCGGGGATGGATTTTTCTTTTTCAACAGCCTTACGTGAAAGTTGCACAACTGCAAGTTTAATTCAAATCGGAGGCAGGATTAATAGAGAACATGATGATATGATTGGTGAGGTGTGGGATTTCCGTGTTAATGATCCTTTACTAAACAAACATCCCATTTTTGACACAAGCCGGGCTGTGCTCAATAACCTGTTCAAAGAACAATTGATACAACAATTATCTGCAACTGATGCTGTAACCGAAGCTATGAGAAGAGAAATAATGAGCGGTTATAAAAAAGACGCAGAGGAAATTAAAATAAAGGAACGAAGTGGAGATTTCCCTGAGGTATCTAAACTATACAGGGTTATTAATGCCAATACTCGTATTGTTGTTATTGATAATAAAATTATTGAGGCATTAGAAAATCACGAAAAAGTCTCTACTATAGATTTACTAAGGAACAGCGTTCAAATCTGGTTACAAAAAATAAATGCTCTGTCCCTTGAGAATATCAGAGGATATGATGAACTCTTTAAATGGACAGGGTGGTCTTACGATCCTGATTGTCTTGGATATATGAAGGGGGTTTTACCCCTTGTATATGCAAATGAAGAAGGCTTAATTTATTAGAGGAAAACTCATTGTACACTGAAGACGACTTATTACCGCTGTCAGCGTTGCATCATTTGCTATATTGTGAGAGGCGGTGTGCGCTGATTCATATTGAGCAGGTGTGGGATGAGAATCTCTTCACGGCTGAGGGCAGGATATTTCATGAGCAGGTTGACAGCGGCAAATCTGAAAGCAGGCGCGATATTAAAATCTCCACCGGCGTTGCCCTCAGGTCGTTGGCCCTTGGGCTGTCCGGCAAGGCCGATGTTGTCGAATTCCATAAAATCCGCAGCGATTCTGCCGGTAAAGGTGTTTTGAAATGGCAGCCCTTCCCTGTTGAGTATAAGCGCGGAAGCCCAAAAAAAGGTAATTACGATGTGGTTCAGCTCTGTGCGCAGGCAATGTGCCTTGAGGAGATGCTTGACGTCAGGATAGAACATGGGGCGATGTTTTATGGCAAGACAAGGCGACGCCAGAACGTGCTATTCGACGCCGCACTTAGGCAGTTAACCGAACAAACCGCGCTCAGGCTCCATGAACTTATAGATTCAGGGGCAACGCCCTTGCCGCAGTTTGGCCCTAAATGTAAAAACTGCTCCCTCATCGAAATATGTCTGCCGCAGAAGATGAAAAAGGGCCGCCCCGTCGAAAAATATATGGAAATGTCCATTGCCAGAGGCATGGATGATATGGCGGAAGACTAATGAAGCGATTATTAAATACCCTATACGTTACGACACAAGGTGCGTATCTCACGAAAGAGGGAGAGACGGTCGTCGTGAAAAGTGGCGATGATACGAAGGCAAAATTGCCGGTGCATAATCTGGGCAGCATTGTGTGCTTCGGGCAGGTGATGGCCAGCCCCGCATTGATGGGGTTTTGCGCAGAGCGCGGCGTGGCGATAAGTTTTATGACGGAGTATGGGCGGTTTCTCGCAAAGGTGCAGGGGCCGGTATCAGGGAATGTGTTATTAAGGAGGGAGCAATATCGTCGCGCTGACGACAGCGAAGAGACATTTAACCCAGATTGTCCATTAGAGATGAGAAGCGAAGTGAATTGGGAGATCAAAG
>NZ_JBJUSG010000196.1:0-4124 GCF_046044395.1 Candidatus Magnetominusculus dajiuhuensis
CTTTCAAAAACCCTTTTATCAATAGGTGCAAATTTCTATATCGGAGCTTGGGATTAAAAGGATTAACGACGAAGGGGAGGTAACCTCCCCTTCACCCCGTAAATCTCGCCACGTTTTGTCTATTGCGTTTGGGCTGCCGCCATGAATAACAGACTATAAAAAAGAGGAGGGCTGCCAAAAAACCTGTTGGCTTTTTGGCAGCCATGGGGGGGGATATTATCGTAGTAAAGTCTATGTGTAGTAGGGCAGCTTTATTTCACTTGTCATCTGTCTGATTGCCTTTATTCTTTCTTCAAACTGTGTGTTCATCGGCAAATCTATCTTGCCGTGCTGTCTGAGCGCTTGTATTAAGCTCGACACTTGCTCGTCTTCGTCCATCAAATCCAGCGGACGCGACCCCTTCGTAACTACTACTTCCTTCGCATTCAACTGACACCTCCTTAAAGCCATGTGTTTGGCTGCTGTCTTATACCCAGCACCAATGTTCAACTGTTAATTGTATTTGCAATAAGTGTGCCAGCACGTATTGCAGTAGTCTGTCTGCCGCGCGTTCCTGTCCGGTGTGCGCCAGATATGTAAAAAATGCCCTTTTAAAAGGAAAATCTTTCCTGCCACGGAAAAAATGTTGTAACTGCCGTGTGTTTTTTGATAAACTTCCTCACGATGCAAACCGCCGGACAGCACAAAGCCCTGTTTCAGTTGATTGTTAACAGGCTTGATGGATATAGTATAAGCTCTGCGTCTTATCGCCGTGAGATTGTTGATTTGGTAAAAAAGGGTATCGGCGGTTTTATTATATTTGGCGGTATTAAGGAAGAGATTAAGCCATTTATCATGGAATTACAGGAGCTTGCCGAGCAACGGCTTTTTATCGCGTCAGATATAGAGCGCGGCGTAGGGCAGCAAATCAAGGGTTCCACCCATTTCCCATGCCAAATGGCCATGGCGGCGGCGATTAATATGGAACTGGCCGGGGATGTGGCGCTGTATAAGTCCGCAATAACCGCCATCGCAAAAGAATCCTTAGACCTTGGAATCAACATGCCGCTTACCCCCGTGCTTGATGTAAACAAAAACCCGTTCAATCCGATTATCTGCACACGGGCATTCTCCGGTGACCCTGCCGCTGTGGCGTGGTTTGGGAGGATATACATAGAGACAATGGAGGCCGCAGGCCTCATAAGTTGTGCCAAACACTTTCCGGGGCATGGGGATACGGAGACAGATTCGCACATAGCCCTTCCTGTCATCGGCAAAACGGAAGCGCAGCTCAGAGAATCCGATTTTGTGCCATTTGCAGAGGCCATAAAGTCAGGCGTCTCAAGCATCATGGCCGCTCATCTCGCAATACCCGCTATTGACGGCGTACCGGCGAGCCTATCTAAAAAAATCCTCACAGGGTTGCTAAGAAACGAACTGTCCTTTGATGGCTTAATCCTCACGGACGCCCTTAATATGGATGCACTCAGGGATATTGAATACGTCGCGGCCAAGTGCATCAACGCGGGGGTTGATATCCTCCTTCACCCAACAGACGCCGTGGAAACCGTCAATGGCCTTGTTGAGTGCCTCAAACGCGGCAGTCTTGATAAAGACAGCGTCCGCGCGTCTTGTGCAAGAGTTCTGAAGGCAAAACAAAGGATTCGCTCCCCCCGCAATCCCTTAAATCTCCTCAATCATGGGGCGCACGGCGAAGACCATTCAACAATATCTGAGAGGATAACTGAGAAATCAATTACCCTTGTGGCCGCCAGCAAGTCCACGTTCATCCCTGAGCCGTCAAACACGCTCCTGATAGAGGCCGGCGAGCCGAAATTCCATGGCAGCACTTGCCTTTCACAATATTTTACGAATCATCTGAGTTTATACGGCGAGCAGGAGATTAGTGCCAAAGGATTGACACTCCTTGTTGCCATATATACGAACATATCCGCCTGGAAGGGGAGTTCAGGGATTCCACAATCGGATGTAGACGCCATCAGGGCACTTCTGTTGAGGGCCGGGGCCGCTCATACGGTTGTGATATCCTTCGGCAGCCCCTACCTGTTGAGCCAATTCAAAGAGGCCGACTTCCTGATAGCGGCATACGAGGCGTCCAAACAGGCCGGTGCCGCCGTGCTGAAATGCCTGAAAGGACAACTCCGGTACGAGGGACGCCTTCCGGTTAAGTTGCCCTGATTAAAATTCTGCTACGTTATAAAAGTTGGCACAACTAAAAAAATCGCCACGCATCGGGCATCCCACCCCAGCCCTAACAGCTTAGACAGCAGGTCTATTTAATAAAGAACTTAAACATTAAGCCCATCGCCGCTATCAGTATGCCGACCTGCGTTGCTGCAAAGGCCAACATCCATTTGATGTTCTCTTTCCCTGATTTCTCTATTTGAGTATTCATAGATTCTATTTTTAGTTCGAGTTTCGCTTCAAGCCTGAGCAGGTCTTCCTTGGTCGCCATTTCTTGACGGAGGGCTGTAGCCATATCCTTCAAGTCAGACTTGGTAGCCATATCCTTTATATCTGATTTGGTAGCCATATCTTTTATATCTGACTTGGTCGCTAAATCAGTACGAGTATTAAGGCTTACTTCGCTGAACACAGCAAGAAGAGCATCAACGCCGTCTTCACCTAACTTCTCTCTCAACACCCTTGGTATCGTCATCACGCTCATGCCTCTACAATACCACAAACAAGACGGCCTGTCAACGCCGCCCTATCAACAGTGAAATTTGTATATTTGTCAATCTGAACTTATTGCCTGACACCGTCTCCGGCCATGAAATTATTTTTTGTGGATTGTTGGCAAACCGCATATTTTATGCTTGACTTAATATATAGCTAACCCTTTTATGTCTCGTTTTTCTCACCGCTGAAGCAGTATGAACTCTGGCCAGATGACTTTGCCTTATACATTGCCATATCTGCCTGTTGAATCAACATAGCCGTATCGGACGAATTTACGGGGAACATGCTTATGCCGATGCTCACACCGATTGAGCACTCTGTCCCGTCAATATAAAAAGGCACCGACAGGGCGGTTATTATCTTTTCTGCCACCGACTGGACGTCCGCCTGTTCGTGTATAGCCGACAGGATAATGTTGAACTCGTCTCCGCCCATTCGCGCAACCGTATCAACATGCCGCACACAGGCGGAGAGCCTCTTTGCGGTCTCTTTAAGCAGGACATCACCGGCGTGATGCCCAAGCGTGTCGTTTACTGATTTAAACCGATTCAGGTCTAAAAACAAAAGGGCAATAATGTGATTATACCGCTTGGCCTGCTCTATGGCCTGGTTCATACGGTCAAAAAACAGAAACCTGTTGGGCAAATCTGTTAAAAGGTCGAAATGTGCTATATGCTGAAGCTGCTCCTCCGCCTCCTTCCTTTCTGAGATGCCGACACATGAACCGATGAATCCGGCAAACGTACCATCGTGAGTGAATCGCGGTGTACCAGTGTCCAGCACCCATCTGTAAACACCGTCCTTGCGTCTCAGCCTGTAGTCAAGTTTAAACGGCTTCTGTACCCCTGTTGCCATGGCGTAAGACTCGCGAAAACCTTCAATGTCCTCAGGATGGATGTTGTCCATCCACTTGTCGTCTTTCTCCTCATCCACAGTCCTGCCGGTGTAATCAAGCCAGACCTTATTAAAAAACCATCGGATGCCGTCAGTGTTTGCCATCCAGATAAACACGGGCGCCGAGTCGGCCATTATGTGAAATCTGCTCTCGCTCTCTCTGAGATTCGCCTCACAATTTATAAACTCCTGAAGTGAGTTCTCAAGGGCCGCCACCCGCCGCCTAAGAACCCTGACTTCATCAACTAAATCGCTTTTCTTCCTTGCCTCATCCCTCATCTATCGCCTTCTTTTTTGGATTTGTAACGTATACGGCCGTTTCCTTATTAATTTTCCCATGTTCTATGTTTAATTGTTTTAAAACGCCAGAGGATTGTTCCGCGTCATCGTTATCGTATTGCCCGATAGCGTCTGCTATCCGCTCCTGTAAATTTACTCTGCCCATACCCATATTTAATCATAAACCAAACATCAAGTCAAGCATCCTGCGAAACAGATGTCGTACCAAAGTAGAAATGTCCTATTCTTACCAAAATAGAAATGTCCTA
>NZ_JBJUSG010000197.1:0-3911 GCF_046044395.1 Candidatus Magnetominusculus dajiuhuensis
AAAGAAAAGAACAGTCTGGAAATCATTGCAACTTCCCATGAGAACTTGTTTTATTCGTTAGAACAAAATTACCGTGGTCTCTAATCCCGCCTGTCCAAAATATCCCGTATCTTCAGGAGAAACTCATCGGTCATTATAGGTTTCGCGATGTAGTTCAGGCCCTCCTCAAAGATGCCCTTTTCGTGAATGACGTTATATGTGTGGCCGCTGATAAACAGTACCTTTATGTTGGGTTTATGGAGCTTTATCTCATTATAGACGGCCTTGCCGTTTTTCCCTGGCATTATGACGTCCAGTACGGCGATATCTATAACGTCCTTGTGTTCAATGAATTTTTCTACCGCGTCATTGCCGTCAACCGCCTCGACTACCTTGTAGCCTGCCCGTTTGAGTACCTTGACAGTGATTTTCCTCAGTGAGTCGTCGTCCTCGGAAAGGAGTACCGTCTCTGTCACACCCGTTTTGGGCGCGGGTTGTTTGGGCGTCTTCACTTGGGGGATAGCCTCCACTACTGGCAGATATATGGTAAAAACAGAGCCTTTTCCCATCGCGCTTTCTGTCTCTATGTGGCCCTTGTGCAGCCTCACAATCCCATAGACTGTGCTTAGCCCCAGTCCGGTTCCCTTGCCTACTTCTTTTGTCGTGAAGAATGGGTCAAACATCTTCGCCATTGTGTCCTCATCCATGCCCACTCCCGTATCAGTTGCCTTAATATAAACATATCCAAGCTCTTCGGTGAGTCCATGAGTTCGTAAGAAATCCTTATCCCCGGCAATTCCAAGTTCTATGGTTAACACGCCGCCTTCGGGCATGGCGTCTCTGGCGTTTGCCACGAGGTTCATCATTGCCATTTCGATGTGGGTCTTGTCTGCCATTACCATTACACCGGGGACATTGATTATCGTCCTGATCTCAATGTCCTCACCTATGAGCCTCGCCAGCAGTCCTTCTGTATTGCGTACAAGGTCTGAGATATTTGTGGGTTTTAGTTCGTAGATGTGTTTTCTGCTGAAGACGAGCAGACTTTTAGTGAGATTTGCCGCTCGTTCTATCGAGGCGTCTATGTGGGTGGCATAACCTGTTGAGGCAACATCGTCTTTAACCCGCCTCTTAAGCAGATATACATAGTTTGTCATTGCCGAAAGGATGTTGTTAAAATCATGGGCGACACCTCCGGCAAGCTGCCCGATGGATTCCATTTTTTGTGCCTGCAGGAGCTGATTTTCAAGTTCCCTGTGCAGGGTTGTGTCAATGACGCCTGCCACCGCGCCTTCGTAGTTGCCGAGGTGGTCCATTATCGGTGATGTCTCGATTGTAGCGTACAGGGCCTTGCCGTCTTTTTTCTGGAATTCCAGTTCCATCTGGCCTTTTATTCCCTGGGCAAGGCGCGCCATGCTGTGTCGGCATATGTTTACGTATTGATCTCTGATGAACGAAGACAAATGCCTTCCCATCATTTCGGCTGCGTCAAATCCAAGCATTTCCGCCATGCGAGGGTTTACCAGCGTTATTGTCCCATCTTTATCTATAACCAGAATACCCGCGTGCGTAAGCTCAAATAGCTGCCGGTATTTGATCTCGCTTTCGGTCAGGGCGGCCTCAGCCTTCTTTCTTTCGATTATCTCGGCGCGCAGCTCTTCATTTGTCTTTAAGAGGTCGTTAGTGCGCTCTTTTACGAGGTACTCAAGGGTGTTTTGATATTTCAGCAGTGTCTGTTCAGACCTCTTACGCTCTATGGCAATGGCGTAGAGGTCGGCAATGCGCCCAACAGTATTGAGGTTACTCTCTGTGTACTTAGTCAGGGGATTTGCCAGGGCGATTTGCCCGACAAGCGTGTCACCGAGCATGGCTGGAAATGATAAAAATCGCTCTATCGTTATATGGCCTTTTGGAACTCCTGTATGTCTGGGGTCGTCCATTACAGAATTACACAAGATTGGCGTCTTGTTATTCAAAACCCAGCCCCACATCCCTCTGAATTCCTTAAATACGATGCCTTTACCCTCGACCTTGCACTCATCCCATACATCCATGGTCAGCGTAGGAGATATAAGGTAGCCGGTGTCGGGGTCTATATAACCGGCAAAGCTGTATTTACTGCCCGTCATGCGTCTGGCATAGTCAATGGTCAATTTTGATATCTCCTCTATGGAGCCGGATTGTATAAGCAGCGCTGAGAGTTCGGCAAGGGACTTGTTTATCTCCAGCTCATATGACAGCGCCTCCTCAATCCGCTTCTTTCCGGTTATGTCGCGCCCGATGGTAACGAGGCCGCGACGTCTGCCATCGGAGTAAAACACGGGTGTTTTCAGGACATCAAATGTCGCCACTGTGCCGTCGGGGTGTTGTATTGGAACTTGCTTGCTTGTGATATTCCCCGAAGTCCATACCTCCTCGTCCAACCCGATGTTTCTGCTGAAGGCGTCCTTGTAGTGAGCGTTATCAAGGGCTATCTCCTGGTCGGTTTTGCCTTTGTATAGTTGTCTGTCTATGTTAAAATAATTAAGGACGAAATCGTTAGCCTGCAGCCATTTACCCTGCCCATCTTTAAAAAACACTATGTCGGGCATGGCATTGATTAATCTTGTGAGTTCTTCTTTAGCCGCAACGGCAATGTTTTTCGACCTCTCTATTGTGATTGTGCCGGTGAAAAAGATCAAAAAGACGGCACATAGCGCCGCCGTGAGGGCTATTCCAAAGGTTCTGTGTCTATCCACATCTCTGTTTGACGCGAAAAGGACTATTGACCATCCGTCAATATCTATTGGTTCTTCTATAAAAGTGTAGGTGTGGTGTTTAAAGGAGATTTGGTCGCCGTTTCTATATCTGGCGTTTAGTATTGACCTGAAGGGCTTATTTCCAAACTGTCTTGATTGCAGTAAATTCAGCTCTTCATTTCTTTTCAGGGGCCAGAGGCTTTGATTGGCCAGAGCCGCGTCGCCCGATATAAACACAACTCCGTGCGGGTCAACCAGAAAACAATAGGGGTAGTGCCGAAAGTCATTCTCGATTTCGTCAATGTCCTGCTTTATCACGGCAATGCCGATGACTTTGGCGTGTTCATCTGTGATAGGGGAGGACACATAGTAGCCCCTCCTGTTCGATGTTACCCCAAGTGCAAAATAGCGGCCAACTTTGCCGGCCGCCGCCTGTGTGAAATACGGCCTGAAGGCATAGGATTTACCGATAAAACTGTCTTCACTGTACCGGTTAGAGGACATGATAGTGATGCCTTTGAGGTCAAGGATATAACACACCGCCGAGTGAAACTGTTCATTATATCTGTCAAGGACGGAGTTGGCCTTTCCGATGTCCCCGCCAGTCTTTAGTGCGTCAACTACCCACGGCGACCTTGCGAGGGTCATAACGGCCTGCTCGTATTTGTTTAACTCCCCTAAGAGCCTGTTTTTCAGGATTCTTATCGTAGCAGTGCTGTTTTGGCGGGCTTCATACTCGGCATGGTTGACCAGATTATAAGTCAACAGCCATCCGATAGCAACTATTGCCACAACCGCAAATACGCCAAGGGCTATGTATTTATTTCTCAGATAGCTCAAACTTAACCTCAACCGTACATAATATACAGGCAATTTTAGCCGCGCGATTAGCCACCGTGAGACAGCGCCGATTCACAACGGCATCGCGCCTATAATAATATAGAACTGGCGCAATGTCAAGTAGCCGATTACCACGGTAAATTTGTTCTGATGGATAAAACAGGTGTTCAGTGGGAGTTGCAATGATTTCCAAACTATTCTTTTCTTTGTCTGTCATTCCGGCTTGTCCAGAATCTATCCTTATATCTCAGAATATGCAAAATCATCATGGAACAACCACTTAAGGGACGATTCTGGACAACAGACTGTGTCACAATAGTAAAGCAGCCCCCCCCCCCCTTTTTTTTGAGGTGG
>NZ_JBJUSG010000198.1:0-3895 GCF_046044395.1 Candidatus Magnetominusculus dajiuhuensis
TGATTATACTATACATACTACCAGTATCGTTCTTGCCTTCACCGAGAATCGCTGGCCCCAATACCTTTTTCTTGTATATGTTGCTTCTATGCCCTACATCAAGGATGATAATGTCTTCAGATTCATATATATACACAACACGCCAATCTCCGACATAGAGCTTAAAAGTGCCTCTCAGCCTGCCTGTTAATTGAGCAGGGGTAACAAGGCCTTGCCTCAACAGTTCGATCTTATCAAGCATCCTTTTAATTATCGGTTTATCTATTTTTCGTAGTGAACAGCGAGCATTATCAGACCAAATGATCTTCTTTAAGCTCATCTAAAAAATCCTCATGTGTCATGCGTCCTGTTTTATCTTCAATACTCTCTGTCAATCGTGCGATAAAGTCTTCGTTAAGTTCAAGACCGGCGTCAGGGTCTCCGACAAGATCAAGAAACGTTTGTTCGATAAATGACCTCAAGTCCTCTTCCGTCATATCGGCAACTTTCATAAGCGACCTCCTTTAAGGATGTACTGTTATATTATAACATAACTATTTACCCACTACAACGCTACAACTATGTTAAACTTTGCCGTTGATTAACAGAGTATAGGAGATGATATGCGTAAAAAACTGACAGCGGTCTTTCAAAAATCACCATATGGCTATATTGGATATGTGGAGGAAATCCAGGACGCCAACACTCAGGGGGCAACGCTGGAAGAAACAAAGACTATTTTGGTGGAGGTTGTTCAGCTGATTCTGGAAGCTAACCGCCTAATCGCTGAAAGGCGGCCTGTTCCCTTTACTTGCGTATCATAAACTGGTGTAGTCTTCGTTAAATACCCAATTATAAGGTATAATTAAATAACTGTGGAGTGAAAAATAAGGGGGGACAGGCAGCTTTTTTTGCTTGTAGAAGGTGCTATTTTGGCGTTCACTTTTTATAGCTTACCTCAGTACATTCCTATATTTGGAGATTGGATCGTTGTAATACCGTTACTTTTTTCGCCGCGTTATGTTAGATTATCACCAGTTATGCTGGCTTATCCTGAGATACGGCCTTATTTGATAAAATTTGGCCCGGTTCAGATTCGATGGTACGGACTTATGTACCTGATTGGGTTTGTGAGTTCTTTTTACCTTGTTAAATATCAACTGAAACGCCGCCGCATTTCCCTCAAAAGCGAAGACCTCGAAAACTTATACCTGTTTGTCGTCATCGGCCTCATTGTCGGCGCGAGGCTTGGATACGCATTGTTCTATAACCTTGATTATTACCTTGGCAATCCGCTTGAGGCCTTTGCCGTCTGGCACGGGGGGATGTCTTTTCATGGCGGAATGCTTGGGGCTATTACCGGCGGGTTTATCTTTTGCCGCATTAAAAAGATTGATTTCCTTATGCTCTGCGATATGATTAGTGTCACTGTCCCCATAGGGCTTGGGCTTGGCAGGTTAGGGAATTTTATTAACGCCGAACTTTTCGGGCGCGTGGCCGATGTCCCGTGGGCAATGGCCTTCCCGGGCGGAGGACCTCTGCCACGGCACCCTTCGCAGCTCTACGAGTTCTTCCTTGAGGGCGTTGTCCTCTTTTCCATTATGTGGATTGCCAAAGACAGGTTTTCCACACGGCGCGGCGTTCTGACAAGCACATTCATAATCCTCTACGGTGCCTTCAGAGTGGCTGTCGAGTTCTTCAGAGAGCCTGACCCGCAACTCGGAATGCTTGCAGGAGTAATCACAATGGGTCAGCTCCTGTCCTCGCTTATGATTTTAGCCGGCACTGCCGGTCTGGCTATTTCTCTAAAAGCGCGCGCGCGTGTTTAAGGACATTCTCCACCGTAAAGCCGAAATGCTCAAACAACTGCTTTGCCGGCGCTGAGATTCCAAAGGCGTCAATACCTATTACATCGCCATGAAGGCCGACGTATTTATACCAGCCCAGAGTTGAGCCAGCCTCAACGGCAAGGCGTTTATGTACGTTGACTGGCAGTACCGATTCCTTGTACTCTGCCGACTGTTTTTCAAACAATGCGAATGACGGCATACTCACACACCTTACAGCAACACCCTCTTTGAGCAGTTGGACGTATGCCCCTAAGGCCTGGTGAACCTCCGAGCCAGAGGCAATGAGAATCAGCTCCGGCGCCCTCCCCGAATCCGCGAGTACATATGCCCCATACTGAAGCCACTCGTGTGAGGCATATACCTTTCTGTCAAGAACCGGCACACTCTGCCTCGTCAGAATTAACGCCACAGGGCCGCCTTCATACTCCATGGCTATCTCCCACGCCTTGACGGTTTCGTTGGCGTCGGCTGGTCTGATGACCAGAAGGTTCGGGATCAATCTCAACGTGGTCAATTGCTCTATCGGGTGGTGGCTTGGGCCGTCCTCTCCCACACCTATTGAGTCATGGGTCAATATGTATATGACGTGCGCCTTCATCAGTGCTGACATCCTTATTGCGGGATACATGAAGCTGGCAAACACCAGATACGTCCCGCCATACGGTATGAGCGCTTTATTTAATGACATACCGGTAAGGATTGCCCCCATGGCGAATTCCCTTATGCCGAAGTGGATGTTTCTGCCTACTTTGGTCTGGCCATAGCGCCCGTGTTTTTTTAAATAAGTCATATTGGACGGCGACAGGTCTGCAGAGCCGCCCATCAGGTTAGGGATTTCCTCGGATATGGCGTTTAGTACGTTTCCAGAGGCGCTGCGTGTCGCTATCATCCCGCTTGTGACGTCAAACTGAGGCAGGGCACCCTTCCATGTGCCGTTTAGCTTGCCGCTCATGAATTGATCGAACATCTGTGCAAGTTCCGGCTGCTTTGACCTGTATTTTTTCAACAGGGCGTTCCATTCGGCCTCCTCTTTTTTCCCGTTGTCCACCGCCCGGTGGTAATGTTTTGTAACCTCTTTCGGGATATAAAAAGTCTTCTGCGGCCAGCCGAAATGCTCTTTCGTCAGCCTGACCTCTTCCTCTCCCAGAGGTGCGCCGTGGATATCGGAAATATCCTGCTTGTTGGGACTGCCGTAGCCCAGGTGAGTGGTAGCTATGATTAAAGAGGGCCTCTTTTTTTCCTCTTTTGCCTTGGCGAGGGCCTTTTCTATTGCGGGAAGTTTATAGCCATCCACCTGCTCGACATGCCAGTTCATGGCCTCAAATCTCTTTGCGACATCCTCGGTAAATGTCATATCAGCCGAGCCGTCTATCGTAGTATTGTTGGAAGAGTACAAGTATATTATCTTGCCAAGTTTCAGGTGCCCGGCTATTGATGCCGCCTCGTATGAAACTCCCTCCATTATGTCGCCGTCGCTTACTATGGCATAGATATTGTAATCTACTACGTTAAAACCCGGTCTGTTGAACGTCTCGGCAAGATAGCGCTCGGCCATCGCCATCCCCACGCCAACGGCAAAACCATAGCCAAGAGGCCCGGTGGATAGCTCAATTCCCGTGTCCAGGTTATACTCAGGATGCCCCGGTGTCTTGCTCTCGAACTGCCTGAAATTCTTTATATCGTTTAATGAAATATCATAGCCGGTCAGGTGCAACAAACTGTAGAGCAACATTGAGCCGTGCCCCGCCGAAAGCACAAACCTGTCACGGTTAAACCAGTGGGGGTTTGATGGATTGTGCTTTAAGAACTTTGTCCACAATACATATGCCATATCGGCGTCGCCCATCGGCATTCCGGGATGCCCTGAGTTTGCCTTCTGCACGGCATCAATTGAAAGCATTCTTATCGTGTTGATACATAACTCGTCGAGTATTTTGGTCATCTGTCTGCCTCCTTCGAATCCACTAAGTTTAGTCCTCCTGAATATATTTTGTCAAACTAATTATCGAAAAGTGTCGTACCAAAGTAGAAATGTCCTATTCTTACCAAAATAGAAATGTCCTATT
>NZ_JBJUSG010000199.1:0-3883 GCF_046044395.1 Candidatus Magnetominusculus dajiuhuensis
GAAATGCTCCACGCTGGATACGAATGTTAACTAAACTTGGATATGTAAGGAAAAAGGCGTAGAAACATAGCAAAAAAAACTGTCAAGAGACGGTAGGGGGAGGTGTGTGTCGACGCTTAGTAGGATTTTCACGGTAATTTTTCTAATGCGTTTGCCCTGAGGCATCAGGCGTTTATAGTTGCCCAAAATCAGGGCGGCAAATCAGCAGAGCTTGACTAAAAATAAAAACTACGGCGATAATATATGGTCAGATTTGAGGCAGCATTGACAGGAGGCTGACTGTGGAAAAGGTTATCAGAATAGACGGCAACAGGCTACAGGTGCAGGTAGGCTCAAGAGAAGGGATGTTAGTGCCGGGCATTATCTACGTTGACACAGCCCTTGAGGGGCATCTTGAGCAACAGGCCATTGACCAGGTGGCAAATGTTGCCACACTGCCCGGCATCGTGGGCGTATCAATGGCAATGCCGGATATTCATACCGGCTATGGGTTTCCAATAGGTGGCGTTGCCGCTTTTGGCGTGGACGATGGGTTAATTTCCCCCGGTGGCGTGGGCTATGACATTAACTGTGGCGTGAGGCTCATAAGGAGCAATCTCACCAGGGGTGAGGCCATCGGGAGGATTAGGGACCTTGTCGGGGCACTTTACAATAACGTGCCATCGGGGGTAGGCTCAAAGGGGAATATCGCGCTGTCCCTTGATGATGAGCGGCAGCTCATAAAAAAAGGGGCGCGCTGGGCAGTTGAACAAGGTTATGGAGATGCCGACGATTTGGATAAGACCGAATCAGGGGGCTGCATAGAAGGGGCAGATCCATCGGCAATAAGTGATAAGGCGCTGCAGCGCGGTAAAAACCAGCAGGGCACGCTCGGCTCAGGCAACCACTTTCTTGAGATACAATATGTCAGCGAGATCTTTGACGAGGCAGCGGCCAACGCCTTTGGCCTGTTCAAAGGACAGATAACCGTGATGATACACACCGGCTCACGCGGCCTTGGGCACCAGGTTTGTACGGATTACCTTGCCACGATGGAGAAGGCATCTGCGAAGTACGGCATAAGACTCTACGACAAGGAGTTAGCGGCGGCACCGTTTAAAAGCCCTGAGGCAGAGCTGTATTTTGCGGCAATGAAAGGTGCGGCCAATTACGCGTGGGCAAACAGGCAATTCATTATGCACAGGACAATGGAGGCGTTTCAGAAGGTCTTAGGTGCCTCCCCAGGGGAACTGGGGCTTAGCCTCGTCTATGATGTCGCGCACAATATCGCGAAGGTGGAACATCACACCGCCGGAGGGAAAAAGACTGCACTCGTCGTACACAGAAAGGGCGCTACGCGTGCGTTTGCCAAGGGCCATCCTGAACTTCCCGAGTCATATAAACACATCGGGCAACCGGTCTTAATCCCCGGCGACATGGGCAGGGCCTCGTATGTCCTCACCGGCACAGAGACGGCCATGGCGGAGACATTCGGCTCTACTTGCCACGGGGCAGGTCGCCTCATGTCAAGACACAAGGCTATTAAGGCGGCAAAGGGCAGGGCGATTTGGCGTGAACTTGAGGACGAGGGGATTACGGTGATGACCGCCGGTAAGACGACGCTGGCCGAGGAGATGCCAGAGGCATACAAAGATGTCTCAAACGTCGTTGAAATCGTCCACAACGCGGGGATTTCAAAGAAGGTGGCCATGCTCAAACCGCTCGGCGTGGTAAAGGGATAGCCATTGAAAATAGGCAGGATAAACTTCGCCAACCTCTATCCAATATTCTATTGCCTGCAACACCCGCGCGCCACGGCCAATTCCACAATGAAATACGAATTCACAGACGGCGTACCCTCAGAGATTAACGCCCTGTTGCGACAGGGCATTATAGACGCCGGGCCATCGTCGTCTATCGAATACCTGCGAAGCCCGCAGTTGTATAACCTCATAGACGGGCACTCGATAAGCTCCTTTGGCCGTATTATGAGCATAATACTGTTCAGCCGCGCCGGAGTGCTCAATGCCCTTGATGGCCAGACCGTGCTGAGTTCATATCAGGCCGAGACGTCAACCGGACTTCTGCAAATAGTTCTGCGCAAGTTTTACAATCTCAACGTTGAGATAAAGACCTCACGCGCGCCGCTTATGGAAGGTCTCAGGCAGTACCCGGCGTATCTCCTGATAGGGGACAATGCCCTCTTTGAGGCCGCCTCGACCGAAAACTCCGGGCTGATGCGCTATGACCTTGGAGAAATCTGGTATGAGCAGACGGGAGTTCCGTTTGTCTTTGCCCTATGGATAAGCAGGAGGCAATGCGAAGACGCCTTAATGGTGGCGCTGCGGTCAGACCTTGACGCGGCTAAGGCGGACGCCATGTTGTCGTTTGGCGGCATTGCGCAAAACTGCCCATATACACAACGCTTCCCTGTGGAGACGCTCGTCTCGTATTGGCGCACTATCTCCTATGACCTTACGGCCAGACACATAGACGGCTTAGATCTGTTCGGGAAATATCTAATGGAACTAGGGCTGATTTGAGCCGCCCCATTGCCAGTCCCGTCTAAATTCCTATGTCAATTCGCGGGCAATCGCATTAGAAAATTTCAATAGCCATTTCGTCCCCTGGATTCCAGCTTTACCGTGAAAATCCTACGGAGCCAGGACACACACACCTCCCCCTACCGTCTCTTGACCCTAAAAACGGCAGTTAAGTGTCAAAAGCACCTGGCATAAGTAAGTGGACATAATCATGCCGCATATTGTAATTTCTTATGCATAAAAAAGCTGCGAATTACGTCTGGCAATTTCTGTAAAGAGTGCATTAAATACGAGACCTTTTTCTTAAAGTCATCATAGCAACCGTTGCTCAGCAGTACGTCAGCTCTGCCGCTCCGATTATGCCGGCGTCCCCGCCGAGGGTTGAGGGTATTATTTCCGCCTTGGCAAACAAATACTTAAAGGCCGACGCCGCAGCCGTCTTTATGGCCTTCTTAACGTA
Source organism: Candidatus Magnetominusculus dajiuhuensis (assembly GCF_046044395.1). NCBI lineage: Bacteria > Pseudomonadati > Nitrospirota > Nitrospiria > Nitrospirales > Nitrospiraceae > Candidatus Magnetominusculus > Candidatus Magnetominusculus dajiuhuensis. The sequence continues at coordinate 2,983 of NZ_JBJUSG010000199.1, forward strand.
TATGTCCCAGGCCCCTATCAGTCCGCCCATCAGGATTATCGCGTCAGGGCCGAATATGTTTATGTAGTTTGCTATGCCTATGCCCAGATAAAATCCCGCGGTCTTGAATATCTCTATCGCCAGAGGGTCTCCCTGTAACGCGTATTTATAAATATTGGCCGGTGTTATCTCGCCGCCGCTGTCTTTGGCCATCATCGTCTCTCGTTTCAGTTCAATCGCCTCCATAGCAACCGTGGTCATTGCCCGTGCTGAGGCATAGGCCTCAAGGCATCCCTTTCCGCCGCAGCCACAGAGTCTGCCTCCAGGCTCAACGATGACATGCCCCAGCTCTCCGGCTATGTTCAGGAGTTTCCGGTTATATACCACACCGCCGCCGATACCCGTGCCCAGTGTCAACATCACAAATGTATTTAAATCTTTCCCCGCCCCTGAGACGCTCTCACCAAGGGCGGCCATAGACGCGTCATTTCCCATGTACACCGGCGTGTTAAATCTGCTTTGCAGTGTCCCAACGAGGTCTATTTCATTTAATATGGGCAGATTCGGGGCAGACAATATCTTTGTTCCATCAGTAAGCCCCGCAACGGCTAGTCCTATCCCATTAATCTTGTCCGAGAACAAACGCTCTATGGCCGCTATCAGGCTATCTATGACGTTGCCGGTTGACGATACCGTTATTCTTTTAACAATCTCCCCTTCCCTTGAGACCACGGCCACGCGAAGGTTCGTCCCGCCCAAATCCACTCCTATCGAAAATGGCTTGCTCATCGTCCAGTCTCCTTTATGCGAATAATATCTGCCCAAGACTAATATACAATATTAAGCAAACAATATACACGCCCCCTGTTAAGCCCAAGCTCCGATATAGAAATTTGCACCTATTGATAAAAGGGTTTTTGAA
>NZ_JBJUSG010000200.1:0-3853 GCF_046044395.1 Candidatus Magnetominusculus dajiuhuensis
CCTCTATCGCCTCCACAAACTTCCGCCGCGCATGTGCCCAACAGCCAACATGTACCATCCCTGCCACAGACAAAACCCGTTTCTATGTTGAGTCGACCGAGGGAGCTTCCCCCTCAGCCGCTGGATAGAAACTTCCAAAGTAGTTCGTACTGCATCGTACTTCTCCGAGAACTCCTGAAGCGTCCCCGGTGTTTGGTGCGGAAGCCGCCAACTTCGTATCTGCTGACGCATTCGCACTTGTGCTTTTCGACTTGCACCCGGCAAAAAGCTCGTAAACAACTCTCCATCGCCTTTTTGAGCGCTTCGAGGTTGAAATGTGAAGCCCAGAAAGGTGAACTGAACTGTTAGTTTAGACGCCTATTGCTGTCCTTGCAGTAGACTATCTTTGTTTTGTCTTTGTGAAGTTCCAGCCCACATTGCGCAAAACGCTCCGCTCCTTCACCCACTTTGCCTGCTGCTCTGTACGGCAGTGTACTACTGCATCGTCAGCATATCTGGCAAACTGACAGCCGGGTATTGACCTTCGCATCCACTTGTCGAATGCGTAGTGCATGAAAAGATTCATGAGCAACGGACTAACGACACCACCTTGTGGCGTACCGCAGTTGCGTTCACGTAACACTCCATTAGCGTCTAACGACGGCGACTTCAGCCATCGCTCAACGTATAGCAGTACCCACTTGCAGTCAGTATGTTTCCGTAGTGCCTTCATCAGCAAATCGTGTTGCAGGTTGTCAAAGGCTCCTTGTTTCGGCCCATTATGACACCTGCTACTTCCCCTGTAAAGATGGGGTTTTCTTGACGCTTACGTGGACACTAAATCATTCATGCCGCATCCTTTTTTTCATATAGCTATTTTTCGTAAGCGGATGGGGAAAGGAATCCGAGCCGTGCCTGACTTCTCTGATGGTAAAGGATGTGGTCCCAATTACCTCATCTAACAAGGCGAACCCATGTTCTTTTGCCAATGGTGAATACAGCGGGTATATGGCAAGATTTTTATGGACTTGAACCTTACCAATCTCTATGGTATTTAGAAAGTTCTCATAGCATCCGTAGTCAAAATTTTCAATCTTCATATTATCCCCTCCATTATTTTATATTGCAGTGTATGTTTATTATACACTAATGAGATAATAATGTCAATAGAATTATAAGTGCCGGATTTTACATCATTACCAGATAGAAAACCAGACAAAACCTTGATATCCAGCACGTAAGATTATATCTCACAGGGAAGGTAAAGCAAAACTAACCGGCACATATGGGATTATCTGAAACGGCGTAATCAGCGGGTTTGTGGGGTGGTGATGGTGTTTATGGGGTACGCAAGGTAGCGTTTAACATATGGTGGAGCTGAACGGGATCGAACCGTCGACCTCTTGAATGCCATTCACTACCTGAGGCTCTGACAAGAGCTTGGAAATACCCGATAAGTACTTGTTTTATAAAGGATAAACCGCACTTTTGATTTATCAGGATTTCGTTGTTTATAGTCAGTTTTATCACGTTTTTTATCACGTTTTTATCACAGTGCGCAGCATGTACTTTAGCTGTCCCCATACTGAATGAAATAAGCATCTAAATCGCGTGCACCATGCACGATATGAATAATATACAGGTGGCTGCGTGGCCCGTCTTCGTCGGCATAACGCAGAAAGATTACATAGCTGCCAAAAGTGATGCTGCGGTAATTATTCCCAATTTCTGGCCGCGCACGACCTACCAGACTGGGTAGTTTTGCAATTTGTTCGCAATAATTCATCAACTTGCCAACGAATTTTTTGGAAACGACACGGCTGGCACTCTCGCGCTCAATATAAGCGGCAATCTCGGATAGGTTGCGGCGGGCTGCTGCCAGATAAACGAGGCGCGGCATTTAGTGACCGGACGGGCTGACAACGTGGTCAAGATGATCGAATACAAAGCTGCGCACCTCGTCCGGTGTAAAACTGCCTCCCTCCGCCTCGGCGGCTTCTATTTCGGCGCGAAGTCTTGATATTTTAGCATGATTGACCGCATAGCGAACGGCATCTTCTGCTGTAGGAAAGCGCCCGGCATCAAGCTCGGCCTCTACCCACTGGGCGGCATCAGGTGTTAATTCAACTTTCATGAAGACACCTCCTTTTGAATAGTCTAATGTACTATAAATGGTGGAAATAACGCAATACGTACATACGTGGGTGGTTGAATGTATCTAACCCCAATGCTATCTGTCACCTATAAGCCATTTCCATAATGGCATGTAAATAATATCCGCTCGTTCATGGGATTCTCTATTCTCATAATCCCATGTGATGACAAGCAGGTTATCGCATGAGGTTTCCTGTGCTGCTTTAGTAAGAGCGGACAACTCTCTTTTTTTCGTTGTGAGTTTTCCCATGTCATAGCAAACCTGAATCAACTGGATTATATTCAGGCCCTCTTTTACGGCAAAATCAATCTCCTTGCCATCTTTTGTCTTATAAGAATAAAACTCCCTTCCCCTTCTCAGCAGATCTATGGCTACTGCATTCTCTATCAATCTTCCAGTGTCAGGCGCTGTTTTGAACTTTACCGCGTTGATTATCCCCGTATCATACGTGTAGACTTTCTTTGGGCTCTTTATCTGTTCCTTAACTTTATTGGAAAATCGTTCCAAGTAAAATATCAAAAAAGCTTCGGTGAGATACTCTGTGTAGTTTTCGACAGTATGTACGCTTTTGAAATCAAGGGCATTTTTCAGACTTGTGTATGAAAACTCATTTGAGTGGTTTGTAACCAGATACAGTCCGAGGTCATAAAGTTTCTTAGCAAATCGTACATTGTATCTCTTTACAATGTCTTTAAATAAGATACTTTCAAACAGAGTCGCTATGTAGGTTTTTGGGTCGATGTTTTTCAGCAGGACTTCCGGGTAACCACCTTTTTCAAGGTATTCACTCAGAAGATTGAGTACTGTTCCCTGACGCTCTTTCAGTCCAACCATCTCGTCTATTGAAAAACTTCTTGCGCTAAGGAATTCATTAAAAGAAAACGGTAGGATCTGAAATTGTACGAAACGGCCGGTCAGATGAGTAGAGAGTTCCCGGCTTAATAAGCGCGAATTTGAACCGGTGACGATTAGATTGAATCCCTTCCTATGGAGCCTGTTCAGAAAGAGTTCCCATTTATTAAGATTTTGTATCTCATCAAAAAGAATGGTCTTAGTCTCTCCATAAACTTGTCTGATGCCTTTTAGAAGGTCATCATAATCGGATATTCCAAGAAGCCGTTCGTCATCGAAGTTCAGGTAAGCAAAATCCAATCCATCAAGTATCTGTATGCCAAAGACAGACTTACCAGCCCTCCGTGGACCGATAATGACCTTGATGAGGTCGTTTTTCATGTTCTGTCGGGCATTGTGAATTCCTTCCCTTTGTACATACGTCGCCCTAAGGAGCTCATCACGTTCTGCTTTATGACCTAGTATAATATCTCTCACATTGACTCCAGTGGTACTAACTACATATTATTCCATTATTTTGTGCAGTATACTTAATTATATGCATATATATGAGTATTTTGCAAGTCTCTATCTCGAAAAAATGGGGGGGCCTCACCCTGTGTGAAAGTTAGATTGACGAAAAATACCAGTGTACTATAATGAAAGTATACACAGGAGAGTCACTATCACACGATTCAGCAAGCAGTGTCGCAACTGTTGCTAAGTAAGGCTTTAATCAAGCTATAACATATGAAAGGAGGTGATAAATATGCTATACAAACAAATAGCCGTCCTATGGAAAGACGAAGATGACAAAAAAAAGCCTTATTACACCCCAAGCTCCGATATAGAAATTTGCACCTATTGATAAAAGGGTTTTTGAAAGCA
>NZ_JBJUSG010000201.1:0-3806 GCF_046044395.1 Candidatus Magnetominusculus dajiuhuensis
CTTCTCTGTAAACACGCATTCTCACTATCATTTTACCTTCACCGAGAATTGCTGTGAAAAGTCATCAATGTCACAGCAAAGTAGAAATGTCCTATTCTTAGCAAAATAGAAATGTCCTATCCGGTTAATAATAATAGCTCACCTCCGATTTGATATACGATTGCCGTGAGATAATCAGAATCCATGCAGATTATTATCATATGCGCTTTTAGACTAATTCTACAAAAACCACCCGCTCAACCATTTTATTTGCACTTATGCCAGGTGCTTTTGACACTTAACTGCCGTTTTTAGGATTATATACTGCGGACACATCAAGTTCCCTTAGTTGATTTCGTATCGTAAACCCCTTCAACACGGGAGTTTCCCTCTCCATTCCCTTGTATTGTATCATCACCTTGTGGCTCTGTCCCATGCCCTCCGGCACGAGCAGCCTTTTAATCTTTATGGCCTCGAATTGGTAGTCTTCGTCTTTCGGTATTTGACAGATCAACTCATCAATTCCCAACGATAAGAGGAATGTCCCCTGCGCGGCATACCCCACGGGGGTAAAACCCTGAAGGATCCCCCATTTCCCCAGCGCCGAGAAGTTGACGTGCGCGGTTATGTCCTGCTGTCCAATGTTCACATAAGGATTTTCGGAGGTTTTATGCCGGAAGTAGCACAGCAGTGTGCCGCGGCAACGCCCCGGCTGGTAATACTGCCACGCCGGAAACCCATAATCAATCGTAATGATAAAACCTTCTCTTAGAATTGTTGAGCAGTCTTTAAGCCAATCTCTGATGGCGAGGTTTATCTCTGTCCTGTAAGTGGACTGGATTGCTGCCTCCGCGGCAATGGCAGACTTGAAGGATGTGTTTGAATCTCTGAGTACATCAATATTAAACTCTTCCACGTATTCTAATATCTCTTTGGACGGCTCAGCGAGTACCTCGCAGAGCGTATCGTCTCCTTCGGCGGCAACCCAGACCTCTTTTAGTGCGCCGTTGTCCATTTGTACGAGATGTACGGCAAACGCGTCGAGAAGTTCGTTAGAAAGTATGCAGCCAGCCACAGGGGGCAGGCCGTCAATTGAGTCAACCCAGGCCACAGTACCTGAAAAAGGCGCAAGCATGGCCTCCTGTTGCCGCCGCAGCCGTGGGTTGGCCTCAATGATTACGTAAGAGATGGATTTAAAAAACTCGGTATCACTTAGATACATGAGCATATCGCTGGCAAGCAGTGCCCGTCCAGGCCCGAATTCTATTATATGAAACAGGGCCGGGCTTCCCATAAGCGTCCACATTTGCTCGATTTGTCGGCCAATGGCCGCGCCAAAGGCCGGATGGAGGTGCGAGGCGGTAAAAAAATCCCCCTCCCGCCCAAATGGAATTGATGACATATAATACCCGTAATCAGGGTGGTACAGTGTCTCTTCCATGAATGCCTTAAACGGCATAGGGCCGTTTGCCCTGATTTTTTCGGCAATTATCTTTTTAAGCATGGCATCCTGTTACCATCAATATTTATAAATTAATGTTAGATACTTAGTAGTAATTGTATTATAATATATCATAAGATAACGGACAATGGACAACGAACTACTAAAATTAGACGACCTGCTGGCTAAAATAACGGCATACGCGCCCGACGCTGATGTCTCGATTATCCGCAAGGCCTATCATTTTACCCAGGAGGCACACTGCGACCAGAGAAGGCTTGAGGGTAAGCCTTTTTTTGAGCATCCGCTTGCGGTTGCCTCCATATTGGCAGACATGCATCTTGACTGTAAAACGGTAGTAGCCGGCCTTCTGCACGATACCGTCGAGGATACGGAGACGACCATGAAGGATATCATCGGGATTTTCGGCGAGGATGTCGGCTTTATGGTCAACGCCCTGACCAAATTAAAACGGATGGAGTTCAAGACAAGGGAGGATGCCCAGGCCGAAAATTTCAGGAAGATGTTCGTAGCAATGGCCGAAGATGTCAGGGTGATACTAATAAAGTTTGCAGACAGGCTTCACAATATGAGGACACTGAAGTTTATGCCGCCACATAAGCAAAAACTGATAGCCACCGAGACGCTGGATATATACGCGCCGCTTGCAAACCGTCTCGGCATGGGCTGGCTAAGGTCAGAGTTCGAGGACCTTGGGTTTAAATACCTGCATCCTGAGATTTATGAGGATTTGTATAAAAAAGTAGTAGCTAAGCAGCAGATGCGCGAAAATTTCGTCAAAACCCTTGCCTCAACCATCGAAGAGAAACTACTTGAGCATAATATACCTGGGCGCGTAAGCGGGAGGGTGAAAAACTTCTATGGTATCCACCAGAAGATGCAGGCACAGCGTGTGACCTTTGAAGAGGTCAACGACATGCTGGGCCTGAGAATCATAACACAGTCAAAAGAGCAGTGCTATATTATACTCGGTCTGATTCATTCACTTTGGATGCCTGTACCGGGGCGATTTAAGGACTACGTGGCCATGCCCAAGTCAAACAGATATCAGTCTCTGCATACGACCGTGCTAGGACCGGGAGCGGAGCGTATAGAGTTCCAGATCAGGACTGAGGAGATGAACATGATAGCCGAAAAGGGCATCGCCGCCCACTGGCTATACAAGGAGCGCAGCCGCCAGGTTGAGACAAAAGACGCCATGTACATCGAATGGCTCAGAGAGCTGATACACCTGCAAAAGGACTCCAAAGACGCGCGTGAATTTCTGGAGATGTTCAAGGGTGAGATATTTTCTGAGGTCGTATTTGTCTTCACACCCGCCGGTGACATAAGGGAACTTCCAGCCGGGGCGACCCCCGTAGACTTCGCCTACGCCATTCATACCCATATAGGAAACCGCTGTGTCGGGGCAAGATGTAACAACAGGATGGTACCTCTTAAATATCAGTTGAAAAACGGGGACACGATTGAGATAATCACCTCAAACACGCACAGCCCAAGCAGAGACTGGTTGAACTTTGTCGTAACGCACAAGGCGAAAAACCGCATCAGACAGTTCATAAAGGTCGAGCAGCGCAAGCAGGGTATCGAGCTTGGCCTGTCGCTTTTAGAAGACATGCTCACAAGAAATAAGATAAAGCTTGCAACGCTGAAATCCAAAAAAATGCAGGAGACAACCGCCCTGCTGAACTATAAAACCCTTGACGACTTACTGATGGCAATCGGTTACGGCAAACTGTCTCCAAGGCATGTGGTCAACATTTTGAATCCCGATCATCCCGAAAGCAAAGGGAATAAAGAGGCCGCTGCCCCGCCCAAGCCCCGTCATGCGGAAAAAACCAACAAGGGAATACAAATCACGGGCGTGGATAACCTGTTATACACAACGGCCAAGTGTTGTTTCCCCGTACCGGGCGACAACATATACGGATTTATCACGAAAGGAAAAGGGGTTACTATCCACCGCAAGGATTGCCATAATTTTAAGCGCGCAGCCCTATTGGACGAAAACAGGATTGTATCTGTAAACTGGGAATCCGAGGACAAAACCACTGCCCCTGCCAAACTCTATGTCGAAACAATGGATAAACCGGGAATGCTTGCAAACCTCACAAATGTCATCACGGCCTTCAACATCAACCTGTCACACCTGGAGGCCCGTTCCTCTTCAGATAAACACGCCCATTTCACCTTCATCCTTGACGTAAGAGACAAACCCCAGCTCATGAACCTCAGCACTAAACTATTGTCAGCAGCCGGTGTCATAAGCGTTAACAGGTAATTTCTTTGAATGTCTATCCCATTAATTTTGAATTTATCCCTATAACCGACATAGAGAAGCGAAAAGAGTTAAAAGCCCCCGTGC
>NZ_JBJUSG010000202.1:0-3767 GCF_046044395.1 Candidatus Magnetominusculus dajiuhuensis
TTAAAGCACGGGGGCTTTTAACTCTTTTCGCTTCTCTATGTCGGTTATAGGGAGATAAGCTGCACTTGCAATGAGCACTGCCACTGTGATAGAATCAACCACAGTGGACAATTACTGATACGAGCGAGGTGACTTGTGAGTTTTTCGTTACTCTTAGTGGATGATTCAAATGTGGCCAAACGTTATGTCAGGAAGGAGATGCTGTCCATACTGGATTATGAAGATATTGTGGTGACAGAGGGGTCAAATGGCAAGGAGGCGTGTGTGGCCTGCCACGCTTATAAAGTTGACCTGTTAATGTTAGACCTGACGATGCCTGAGATGACCGGCTACGAGGTGCTGCAACATCTTAAAGAACACGGGATGGCCATAAAGGCAATCGTGCTGAGTGCCGATATCCAGCCCGGTGTTGAGGAGATGGTGAAGGCTTCCGGGGCTATCGGCTATTTGAAAAAACCTTTTAACAGGCAACAAATGATTAAAGTCCTCAAAGAAAATGGGTTTCATGTTAAAAATTAGTCTTACAGACGATGAGAAGGATTTATTAAAAGAGACCTTTAATCTGGCGTTAGGGCAAGCTGGTGACAAGCTGGCGAGGCTGTTGAAGTCTTTCGTTGATTTATCTGTCCCTGAGATTGAGATACTTGAGGCCGAGAGGGTTGCGGAGAAGGTCTTACAAGATACGGTTTTCTCTGTCTCAGACTCTGTGACGGCGTTGGCGCAGTCATTTTCTCACGGGACGCGGGTTGATGGCGAGGCCGTTGTCATATTCAACAGTCAGACGGTTCAAACCGTTGCCGGAATTTTCGGTCTTGACAGTGTTTCTGAGCACTCACAGAAAATTGAAATAATGCTTGAGCTTACAAATATCATAGCCGGGGCGTGTTTAAACGGGATTGCCAATCAACTGTTTAACGGGGATATGTCTTTCAAGCCTCCGGTAGTGTTGGCCGACAATATTGATTTAACAAAGTTTGTTTATAGCTCATTTCAACGAAGCCAGTTGAACTGGGACCATACGCTGATGGTTAAGATAACGTTCAACCTGAAAGACAAACAGTTTAAGAGCGATTTGTTAATATTTGTGTCCGAACAGGCAATTGAAGCGGTGCGGAAGGCGCTTCAGAGGCTACTTTCTGAGATGTGACGATTAATGGAAACAATTACACAAGACATCGGAGAGTATTTCAGTAAATCCATAGTTGACAGTTTAAGTGTCGGCGTTGTAGTGCTTGATCTGACGTGTCGCGTGGTAGTGTGGAATAGTTTTATGTCTAAACATAGCGGCGTAAGCCGTGAAGACGCGGTGGGAAAAGACTTATTCGACATATTCCCGTATCTGTCAAGGAATTGGCTTGAGATGAAATTCCAGAGTCTTCAGATACTGAAGAGTTATTCATTTGTCTCGTGGAAGCAAAGGCCGTATTTGTTCAAATTTCAGCATAACCGCCAGATAACGGGCGAAGCCGGGTATATGTATCAGGACTGCACGTTTATCCCAATATTGGACACCGATGGCCGGACAGCCCTGATCTGTATGACTATTCAGGACATGACCGAGACCGCCGAATCTCAGAAGATTGTGGACGAGGTAATTGATGCCAACAAGGCCCTTAAACTCATGACCAATTACGACGCGATGACTTGTGTCTATAACAGGGGTTATATAGAAAAACATCTGGAGCAGGAATTCAACAAGTCCAAAAGGTACGGAAATGTGTTCTCTTTAATAATGTTTGATCTGGATCATTTCAAAAAAGTTAACGATACCTACGGGCATCTGGCAGGCGATGAGGTACTGAAAAGAGTTTCCAAAAAGGTCTGCGGCATGCTGCGAAACACCGATTCATTGGGACGATATGGCGGTGAGGAGTTTATCATAATCTCAACTGAGACAAATGAAGAGAATGCCGTACTTTTAGCAGACCGGATTAGAGACGCCGTAGGGCTTATGACAATCACATCCGGTGACTGTCAGATAAACGCTACGATAAGTATGGGCGTGGCAGAGTATCGAAAGGACTTAAAAGACTACCTGCAGATGTTGCACGAGGCGGACATCGCCCTGTATAATTCTAAAAAACAGGGACGCAACAGAGTAACGAAGTACACGCCTATATAGCCCCTAATACGGGGTGAAGGGGGTACCCCCCCTTCGTCTTTAATCTTTATTCTTTTATTTTTTGCGCTTAAGGCGGGCAATCGGCGCAAATAGACTTAAACAGCGATGTGCTTAAGTACCTGTCTCCTCTGTCGGGCAGTATTACGACCAGCACGCCGTCCTTCATCTCCTTTGCCTTTTTCAGCGCCGCAAATACCGCCGCCCCGCTGCTCATGCCTACGAAAAGCCCTTCTTTAGTTGCAAGGTCTCTTGAGGTCGAGTATGCCTCGTCGTCGTTGACGTTGATTTTTTCGTCGAGGCGCGAGGGGTCAAACAGGCCGGGCACGATGGATTCGCCCATGTTTTTCAGGCCCTGGATTTTATGGCCTAAAATCGGCTCCACGCCGACTATCTGAATTGACTTGTCATATTCCTTGAGCCTCTTGCTTGTGCCCATGAGGGTGCCTGATGTGCCCATGCCGGCCATAAAGACGCTTATCTCGCCCTTTGTTTGGTTATAGACCTCTACGCCGGTGCCTTCGTAGTGTGCCTTCATGTTGGATGGATTGTTGAACTGGTCGGGCATAAAGTAGTCCTTGCGGTTTTCGTCGTAGAGCTTATGGGCAAGCCTGATTGCCCCGTCAGTGCCCTCTTTGCCGGGGCTTAGGATAAGCTCGGCGCCAAAGGCCTCAAGGGTCTTGCGCCTTTCCATGCTTACGCACTCCGGCATTACCAGTTTAACGCGGTAGCCCTTGGCGGCCGCAACCATGGCAAGTCCTATGCCCGTGTTGCCGCTTGTAGGCTCAAGTATTACCTTGTCCTTTGTCAGAGTGCCGGCGATTTCGGCGTCTTTTATCATATAGAATGCTATTCTGTCTTTCACAGAGCCACCGGGGTTATTCCCTTCAAGTTTTGCGAAGACCTTCACCTTGGGATTTGTGTTTATACTGTCGAGACTTACTATTGGGGTGTTGCCTATTGCGTCTAAAACTCCCATTGTCTTAACTCCTTATGTGTTTATTTCCATGCATTTATTCCGGCTCAACCATAGTTGCCAAACCACTAACTCCGTGCGACAACCGTCTTTACCTCAAACTGCGGCTGATCCATTATTGCCTTTTTCACGGCGCACTGCTCAGCAACCCTTACGACAGCGTCATAGTATTTCTCAGGGAAATCCGGCGGTACCTTTATATCTATGGTTATCTTTGCCAGCCTCGATTTTCCCGGCCCTTCTGTGGTGTATTCGTGGCTCTGCTCAAGGGTCATCCCCTCGGTGGGGATGGAGTTTTTCTGGCAAAAACTCAGGATAAAAATCCCCGCGCATGTGCCGATAGACGCAAGGAAATGTTTAAAGGGCTCAGGGGCAGAACCATCTCCGCCGTATTTGACGGGTTGGTCGGTGGCTATGACCATTGGAGCCGCATCGCCAACCGGAGCAAACTCGGCATTGACACGCTTGCCGCCGGGAAATGTTATAAGAATGTCCATCGGGGCCTCCTCAACTCCTAAACTATTGAAACCTTACCGGCGCTGACTCAACGCCCGTATGCGAATATTAACATTTCCCGAAATAAATTTGCAAACTGTATCTTTCAGGGCAAACGCATTTGAAATTGCCCCCCTTATTTTTGTCATTCCGGCTTGTCCGGAATCGTGCGCCTGT
>NZ_JBJUSG010000203.1:0-3708 GCF_046044395.1 Candidatus Magnetominusculus dajiuhuensis
TTATGACATCTGCTACCCCCACTGTAAAGATGGGGTTTTCTTGACGCTTACGTATGAGCAACAGGGGGCGTCCTTCGACAGGCTCAGGATGTTTCACAGGCTCAGGATGTTTCAATTGACAAGCCCGGGATGATTCGATTGATATAGGAATCTTCTTACTTCCATGATTGTAACTTAGTATTAGTTTGCGGGGGCCGACCCGCACATATTACAATTTCTCGCAATAGAAACTGCGGGGTCTGCCCCCTCTTTTACTGCGCTTACTGCTAGGATTGATTAGATACGGTGAAACCGCACCCATCATGTGTTTTGTTGCAAATTACGTGCCAAAACGTGAATCCAGCAATATCAATGACTTATAAATTTGCTGTGTGTCATAATAGCGATACATTTTCCTATATAGTGACCACATTCCTTTATTGCGGAACATTTTTCCTGTGCCAGGCTGCGGCCTATGGCGCCCTCATCTCTTCAAGGTACTGCCCGGCGAGGGTCGCTCGTATCGGGTCTGTCGTCTTATAATACTCTATCATCTTGTCCGCTATCTCCTTGTGGTTAAACGGTTTCACTATATATCCCTGTATCCCAAGCCGCAGACAGTCTGTTATCGTGTCCGCGTCGGCCAGCGAGGTGGCCATCACTATCGCCGTCTTCTTGTCCACCAAATATTCGCGAATATGCCTTAGCACTTCATAGCCCGTCATATCGGGCATCATAATATCTAAGACCACAATGTCCGGTCTCCACTGTTCAAAAACCTCAAGGGCCGCCTTGCCGTCCGCGCACGACCTTCTCTGAAAGAGCATACCGTTTCTGATTCCAAGATAATACAGTCTCCTGATTTTCTTGTCGTCCTCCACTATCAATACCTTTATTCGTTTCAGCGACAATACGCCTGAATCTTCCATCTGGCCTCCAGCTCTAATATACTAATCATTCCTGAGCCAATTGCAAAATTAATAAATGCGTCACTTTTATGCCCACCCTTGAAGACTGGATTCCTGCTTTCGCAGGAATGACAATCTGCCCGGATGCGGGAATGACAACATGATTCCGTCTTCCTCTGTCTGTCATTCCCGTGAAAACGGGAATCCAGAATGTTGTAGACACTGCAGTCACAGCATTTTGCAATCGGCTCTCCTGAATACTCTATCATATCTGGTAAACTATGTGGACATTTTTCATATAACCCGACAGCTCGTCCAGCAATCTGGTTATCTCATCAGGGTTATTTTCCTTCGCGGCACGCTCAATGTCACCTCCAATGGTGGTAACGGCCTTAAACCCATACCCGCCGCCAGCCCCTTTGAGGTTATGTCCAATTTTCTGCGCGACCTTTATATCTCCAGCCTTCAGCGCTCCCTTTATCGCGTTAATGTCGCAGAGGACATCTTTCAGGAAGGCGGGGATGACGCCTTTGAGGTCAGGGTCAATGTGGACTGTCAGATTGTTGACTGCCTCCGCGTCTGACACGGGTATTACGGGGACAACCATCGGGGAGAGGGCAAGGGAGGTCGCAGTTGCCGCCCCGGTGAGTCTTATTATTGTTTCCATAAGCGTCAGCTTTTTTATAGGTTTCGTCAGGTGCGCCGTGCACCCGGCCGCCTGACTTTTCTTTATGTCGTCATCAAGGGCATACGCCGTCAACGCAACGATTGCAACGGGCTCTAATCCCATGGCTTTCTCATATTTCCTGATTTCCTCAGTGGCCCGCAAACCGTCCATTACCGGCATCTGTACGTCCATCAGGATGATGTCATAGTTTCCCGCGATGGCCTTTTCAATCGCGCTGACGCCGTCCTCAGCCGTGTCAATTCTATATGGCGTGTTCTTAAGATACGTCTGGATTAGTATACGATTTTGCGCGTAGTCCTCCACGAGCAGGATATTAAGCGGTCTAAGGGCGTTGTATGTAAAGGCGGCGAGTTCGCTGGTATGAGCCTCTGCCCCCGTTTCATATCCAAGGGCCGTGCGGATGGTGCTGAGAAGGTTGGCCTTCTTCAGAGGTTTTACGATACAGGCGTTTACACCTATTTCCATAGCCTTTTCACAGTCGGCTTTTCTGTTGTCTGAGCAGAGCATCATAATCGTCGTCCTTGCAAGTGAGTCCTTTATAGAGAGCATTGCCGTCTCAAATCCATCCATGCCCGGCATTCGGCTATCAAGCAGGAGAAGGTCATAGGGCTGGCCACTGGATTTCGCGCGTTTGAGCGTCTCAAGGCCGCTTTGGGCATCTCCAACGGCGGCCGCGCCAATCCCCCAGCCCATCAATTGCTGCGTTAATATATCACGATGTGCGGCGTTGTCGTCTATAATAAGGGTTCTTAATCCGGTTAAGTCCACTGGAAGCGGTTGGTGCTTAACATCCTGGCCTAATCCGAAGCCCGCCGTGAAGTGAAACGTGCTTCCCTGACCGGGTACGCTTTCTATCCAGATACGGCCATCCATCATGTTGACAAGTTTTTTTGAGATAGACAGACCAAGTCCCGTGCCGCCGTATTTGCGCGTTGTGGAGGAATCTGCCTGTGTGAATTTCTGAAAAATCATGTCAAACTTGTCTTCGGGGATGCCTATTCCTGTGTCGGAGATTGAAAACAGCAGACGCGCGCCTACGGAGTGGTTACCTTCCGGGTCGTTTTTTATGCGCAGGACAACCTCCCCCCGCTCAGTGAACTTAATCGAATTTCCTATCAGATTAATCAACACCTGGCGAAGGCGGCCGGGGTCGCCGATTATACTACACGGGACGTCGGGGTATATGTGGTAGTTCAGCTCAACTCCCTTCTTATGCGCCCGAATGGAGAGGATTTCAAATATCTTTTCGATAGTGTCAAGCAGGTCGAAGTTTACGCGCTCGAAACCGATTTGACCTGCCTCAATTTTGGAAAAGTCGAGGATATCGTTGATAATGTCAAGCAGGTTCTCGCCTGCCGTTTGAAATGCCGCGACGTACTGGCGCTGCTCACTGCTGAGAGCGGTCTCGGTGAGAAGCTCCGCCATGCCGATAATGTCATTCATTGGCGTGCGTATCTCGTGGCTCATGCTTGCGAGGAAATCACTCTTGGCTCTGTTGGCGTCTTCGGCGGCGGTCTTTGCGCTTCGCAGCTCGGCCTCTGCCCATTCCTGTTTTTGTGCATAGGTGACTATCTCGGTTACGTCCTCTACGGTGATAAAAATGTAATTTATAGCGTCGCTTTCGTCTCTTAATGGCCCCATGGTGCAGCTCTGCTGCATGTATTGAAAGTTTGATGTATGCTGCCCGGTGAGTTTAAAGGGGAACAGGTAGTTGTGCAGCTTTTGGGATAAGAAGATGAAGTTCCCGAACTTGAATACGGACTTACAGCTCTTGAGGAAGGATGGTTTGTCCAGATTTGGAAAGAAATCAAGCAACTGCGCCCCGACAATATCGCTGCTCTTTATACCGCTCTGCATAGCCAGCCAGCGGTTCCAGTAAAGGACAACGAGTTTCTTGTCAATAATCGCCACACCCGTGTTCAGCATATCCAAAAGCTGATGAGTGATTAGTTGGACAACGTCCATAATGTGTCTCATGCCTCCGTTCCAATATGTTAGCATAGCGCGGCGGTTGCCCGCAATCTTGCCGGATTTTAGCCAGGGCAAACGCATTAGAAATTGTCTCCCTTGTTTTTGTCATTCCGGACAACAGACTGTGTCACAATAGTAAAGCAGCCCCCCCCCCCCCCCTTT
>NZ_JBJUSG010000204.1:0-3691 GCF_046044395.1 Candidatus Magnetominusculus dajiuhuensis
GCACGGGGGCTTTTAACTCTTTTCGCTTCTCTATGTCGGTTATAGGGGTATGGCCAAGTTCCGACATAGGAATTTGCATCTGCCGGGATAACAGATTCTTGATGACATTATTGTTATTTATCATGTCTTCAATCCTTATACGAAAAAATGTTATACTTACAGATATGCTGGCGGGCGGGTTGTGTCTACATCCGCTGATACGATTAGGCGAGGGAGAATGAGGTTATGCTGGAGATAGTAAAAAAATATGTTGTAGATGCTCATAACAACAGGTTGGCTGTTGAGATTGACATTGAGACATTCGGCAAGATTGAGGAGATATTAGAGAACTACGGGCTTTACCGTCTAATGATTGAGGACAATGACCCGGAATCTCTCAGTCTTGACCGCGCGAAGGAATATTAAGAAGAGAAGGTAATGACTCAGGAGATTAAGCATACGATAGTGGATTTCCTCAAACCTTACGGGGTTAAGAGTATTGCCATATTCGGCTCTTACGGAAGAGGGGATTTTTCAGTTAATAGCGACATCGATGTTCTCGTCGAATTTTCGACAAAGATGACCCTCTACGATATAGTAGGCATTGAGCTGGAACTATCGGAGGCACTTGGAATTAAGGTGGATTTATTGACCGAACCTGCTATTAGCCCTTATATGATAGATAATATCAAGAAAAGTCTTGTAAAGATTTACTGATGCGTAGAGATGATTTCGTTTATCTACGACATATCCATGATGCTGTTTGCAGAATCGAACAATACACGAAGGGTATGAACATTGACAGCTTCATTGATAATAGCTTGGTTCAGGCTGGTGTTATAAGGGAGTTGGAAATAATCGGAGAGGCAGCAAAGAGAATAAGCACGGATACGAAAAACAAATGCCACGAAATTCCATGGAGAAAAATGGCCGGAGCAAGGGACAAATTAATACACCAGTACTTCGGAGTTGATATCCATGTGGTTTGGGATACGGTAGATAAGGAAATGCCAGGACTGAAGGCAAATATTGAAGCAGTTCTTAAACGAGAGGGGCTTGCATAGTTTAATTTGAACGGGTCTGTTGGGATAACACCAGCCCTTTACATCGCCGGTCACGATTTGAAATAAAACGCTGCAACGTGTATAATATCGTCTACATGAACCGGAGGACGAGATTGTGACAATCAGAATGAGCAGACAAGACCCTAACGCCAAAAAACTTGGCACGACGTTGCTGGAGGCCGGTGTTATTAGTGAAAAGGAACTGAATGCCGCCCTCACCGAGCAAAAACGAACCGGACACAAACTCGGCAAGGTGCTCATTGACCTGGGGCTTACTACGGAGATGGACATTGTTCACACCCTTGCCGACAACATGGGCCTTGAGTACATCGAGATTAAAAGCGCCATCATAGAGGCAGAGGCCATTAAGGCCGTCCCCGTTAAACTCGCAGAGAAACACCTTGTGCTGCCTATCAATTTTAAAGGTAACCGCATAACCGTCGCAATGTCCGACCCGCTTGACCTTGGGGCAATCAGAGATTTGGAGTTTGTCACAGGCAAAGGCGTAAATCCCGTAGTTGCAACATTATCCGAAATAAGAAGGGGTATTCAGAGCTATTACTACAAGACAAAACCCAGAATGCTGGGAGAGATACTCGTCGAGGCGGGAACCATTAAGCCGGAGCAACTGGAAGTATGTCTCAAAAAACAAAAGACAACCAAAAAGAAACTTGGCGACATTATCACGAAGATGAACTTTGCCTCAGAGACTGAAATCGCGCGCGGGCTTTCGTCTCAACTTAATATGCCATACATTGATTTGACTTTTGTAGCCATACAAACCGATGTGGCCAGATTGATAGACAAGGACTTCGCCCTGAGATATGTCCTTGTCCCGTTGAGCGCCACAAATCGGGTCGTGGAAATAGCTATGGCCAATCCGATGGACATTGACGCCATCAGGGAAGTCAAATACCTGCTTAACAAGGATGTTGAGGTTGTCATTTCCACGCCAACTGAGATAGAAAATGCCATTCGCCGAAATTACGCCGAAGTTTCATTTGACAGGTCAACCGGCGCAACACAGATTGATACGTTTGACCGGCTCAAGGAACTCTTCAACGACCAGGACAATTTAGACTCCAAACTGGACATAAAAACCGAACGCATTGACGTTTATAGCGAGGCTAATAAGCTGTTAAAAGACAGCGAATCCCCACCGGTCATTCAACTCGTAAATAAGATAATCTTCAGCGCCCTTAAAGCCAAGGCAAGCGATATACACATGGAGCCTCACGAAAACTCTTTCAATATCAGATTGCGCGTTGACGGCATAATGTCCGGCCTTACACAGCTTTCAAAGACCTTCGCCCCCTCGGTAGTCTCAAGGATAAAGGTTATGGCCAAGATGGATATATCTGAAAGACGCATCCCGCAAGACGGCGGGATAAAGATAAAAGTTGAAGGCAAGGGGGTTGACCTCAGAGTATCAACTCTGCCCACACAATTTGGCGAAAAGATAGTTATCAGGGTACTTGATCCATCCGCGTCAAATCTGGCATTAACTGATATAGGGTTGTCCGACAAGGATTATCAGGTGGTGTTGGAGATGATAGAAAGGCCACAGGGCCTTGTGATTGTCACAGGACCAACCGGCAGCGGGAAAAGTACCACTTTGTACTCTTCATTGAATCACCTGATGAACGATAGAAGCAACATTGTTACGATTGAGGACCCGGTAGAATATAATCTGAAGGGCGCTAATCAGGTGAACATAAACGATAAGGCCGGACTTACTTTCGCAACCGCTCTGCGCTCCGTGCTAAGACAAGACCCCGACATCATAATGGTAGGAGAGATGCGCGACCCGGAGACCGCCGAAATAGCCATTCAGGCCTCTATAACCGGACATCTTGTGATAAGCACCCTACACACGACCACTGCCGTTGCGGCAGTTACCAGGCTTAAAGGTATGGGTATCAAGAGCCACTTTGTAGCATCATCCCTAAACGGAATAATTGCCCAGCGGCTTGTCAGGAAACTTTGCGACACATGTAAACAACCCTATACACCGTCAGTGGAAGAGCTTATACTGCTGGGTATAAAAGGGGAAAATATAGGTCTCGACGTCAAGTTCTGTAAGGCGGTAGGATGTGATGATTGCGGAGGACGCGGCTTTAGAGGCAGGGTAGGAATTTATGAAATCCTGCCGGCTAATCCAACAGTCAGAAAACTTATCTACGAGGAGGCCGGAGAAAACGACATTTCCCGCGCTGCTTTTGATGTCGGTATGAGTTCTATTATTGAGGATGGACTCAAGAAAACTATGATGGGGATAACGACTCTTGAAGAGGTACTAAGGGTAACCTCCAGCATATCGAGCAGGGAGATGATCATATGCCAAAAATGTATGTTGCCGTTGAGTTCTGATTACGTATTTTGCCCGTTTTGTGGCCATTCGTTGAAACACAAGTGCCCTAAGTGCCTCAATCCAAGAAATCCTGGTTGGAAATTCTGTCCTTTCTGCAATGAAGTGTTTAGTGACTAGCTGATACCTCAATAGAGAAAACTGATATCTATAGTGGACCCATTTGTCAGGACAAAAAATTTTATCTATTGATTTCCATCTGCCGCTCGTTGGCGGCTTCCAGAACTCCGTAAGCGTCAAGAAAACCCCATCTTTACAGTGGGGGTAGCAGATGTCATAA
>NZ_JBJUSG010000205.1:0-3686 GCF_046044395.1 Candidatus Magnetominusculus dajiuhuensis
CTTTGATCTCCCAATTCACTTCGCTTCTCATCTCTAATGGACAATCTGGGTTTATAGTACAATTATAACTTATACCAAGTTGCAGTCAAAGAAGTCATTCGGAGCATCCTTCGACAGGCTCAGGATGATTCGATTATTATGGGATGTCCTTAACTTCTATGATATTAATTTGGACAAAAACATACATTTCCGATTATGATAGGTATATCAGCTATGAAACCGATTAGATTATCAACAGACGCTGAACAACAGTTGCATTATAGAGGCATAGAGGTGAAGGCATGAGAATAACTTATGCTCCAGAAGCAGATGCCCTTTATATACGATTTATAGAGACCACCGTAACAACTGAGCATGTGGCTGAGGGTATTGCAGTTGATTATGATGTGGAAGGGCGAATTGCGGGGATTGAGATTTTAGACGCCGTAACGCTTGTTGGAAGTAAAGACGTTTTCGAGAAAATAACTTTAGAGGACTTAGCACTTCAGGGCAGATAAAATTGTGGATTCATTGAAAATTTCTGTCGGTAAAATACTTTTTCGGGATGAGTATATAATCCTGAAGAGGTTTTGGGTCTTTCCTGTCATGCTATGGGCGGGGCTTGTTGCCGCGTCGCTTGGCTGGAATTTATCTTCTGTAAAGCAGCAATCCATATCCACGGTCAAAAACCAGGCGCGCGCGATGTTTGAATTAATAGAGATGACACGATTGTGGAATTCGCGCCACGGCGGCGTATATGTGCCTATTACCGAAACTACCCCTCCAAATCCATACCTCAATGTCCCGGACAGGGAAATCATAACCAAAGAGGGCAAGAAATACACACTTATCAACCCCGCCTACATGACCCGCCAGATAAGCGAGATTGCAACCGAGCACGACGGCACCTTGTTTCACATTACAAGCCTGAAACCAATCAGGCCGGCAAACACACCAGACGAATGGGAATCTATGGCATTGAAGGGTTTTGAAGGAACAAACAATAAGGAAATCTTTGAACTGATTAAAACGAATTCAGGGGATGTATTCAGATATATGGCAGCTCTATACGTAAAAAAGCCGTGCATGAGATGCCATGAAATTCAGGGTTACAAGGTTGGAGAGATACGCGGGGGCATTAGTGTTACGATAAAGGCAGACCCGATATTGAAATCGTATCGCAGCAGCCTGAATAATATTATGGCCCTGCATATTGCGGTTTTTTTAATAGTGGCCGCCCTCATGCTCTATACCATGTCGCACAGGAGAAATCAGTTCTTAACTCTTCAGAAAGTGAATGTGCGATTAGGCGATGACATGATAGCGCTTCAGCAGATGTCAGATGAACTACGGGAAGGCGAAGAGCGTTTCAGGCTTATTGCTGAGAGTGTCAGCGACGTCATCTGGACGCTGGATGCCTCAATGGACAGTTTTACGTACGTAAGTCAATCAATTGCCGCCCTGCGGGGATTTACTGTTGATGAGGCCATCCATGAGACCTTCGCTGACGCCCTGACGCCGGAGTCTTACGCCTATGTCCGGGACACCCTGACACAAAAAATAGCGTGTTTCAGAAAATCAGGGAATATTGACTGCTTTTCGGAGAGGATTGAGGTAGAGCAGAGGTGCAAGGACGGCAGGATAATCCCCGTTGAGGTGGTAATCTCTGCGATAACCAACGCGGATGGGGACGTCAAGGAATTCGTGGGGATATCGCGCGACATAACACAACGCAAAAAGGAAG
This sequence comes from Candidatus Magnetominusculus dajiuhuensis, assembly GCF_046044395.1. Lineage (NCBI taxonomy): Bacteria > Pseudomonadati > Nitrospirota > Nitrospiria > Nitrospirales > Nitrospiraceae > Candidatus Magnetominusculus > Candidatus Magnetominusculus dajiuhuensis. The sequence goes on from NZ_JBJUSG010000205.1 coordinate 1,724, forward strand.
AGAATAAACTAAAATATAGCAGCACGCACGACTCCATGACAGGGTTATACAACCGTGCCTTCTTTGACGCCGAGCTGGAGCGTATCTCAAAGGGCGGACAGTTTCCGGTCAGCTTTATAGTGGCTGATTTAGACGGACTGAAGCGGGTGAATGACTCCATCGGGCATGAGGCCGGAGACCAGCTTATTAAGGGGGCAGCCGCGGTGCTCGATATGGCGTTTAGGGGAAGCGATGTAGTGGCGCGCACGGGGGGCGATGAGTTCATTATCATCCTTAGAGAGACTGACGAGGGTCTGTCGGCTAAATCAATAGAGCGCGTAAGGGCATATCAGGCGGAGTTTAATGAGAAAAACGAAGGACTGCCGGTGTCTATATCGCTTGGCGCGGCAACCGCCCATAGCGCCGGGGACATTGAAGCCGCCATCAAAGAAGCCGACAAACGAATGTATGAGGACAAGGTATCCCGCAAGCAGCAGCGTACCGGATAAATGCAATGTTTACTGATAATGGCAGGGCAAACGCATTTGAAAAATAAAGCAGAAGATACCTATGCAATAATTCCGGCTTTGTCCCTTGCCGTCATTCCAGCTTGTCCGGAATCTTCCCTTTAGTGGGAGTTTCATGATGATTGGGCATATTCTGAGGCATAAGGACAGATTCCAGACAAGCCGGAATGACAAAAATAAGGGCGGTGACAAAAATAAGGGAGGCAATTTCTAATGAGATTGCCCTGCAACCACACGGAACCGCCATTGACATTTAATGGTTGTATTTGGTTAACGACGGCAGGTATAATTAGGGGATGAGCGACGATAGGCCTGATAACGGCGGAGCCGGGGTTGTTATTTCAAATTACGATGTGGCCGCGTGGGCTATTGTTGCATTGTTGCTGTTTCTTGTTCTTAAGCTTCATCTGTTGGCCGCCCTACTAAGCGGGCTGCTTGTATTTGAGCTTATACATGCGCTTTCGTGTAAAATAAAGGTCAAGGGGCTAACTGGCCACGCCTCCAAGATGATAGTCATAGCGCTGCTTGGCGCTGTCATCGTAACGGTTGTGTTTTTTCTGGGGTTGGGTGCCGCTGGTTTTTTCAGAGGCAGCTCAGGTAATTACCCTGCCCTGCTTCAGAAGATGGCCGACATCATAGACAACTCTCTTAGTACGCTGCCCGAGTGGATAACGAATTACCTGCCATCGGACGCCGAGGGCGTCAAGAGCGCGGTCTCTGAATTACTGCGTAAACACGCTGCTGAACTCCAGTCCGCGGGTAAAGAGGCGGCCAAGACAGCCGCACATGTCCTCATAGGGATGGTTATGGGCGTGCTGGCAGCCCTGAACGAAATCAGCGATGAGCATGAGTGTGGACCGCTGGCAAAATCCCTGATGGGGAGTGTTTCGAAGGTTGCGGTGTCCTTCAGGCGTATCGTATTTGCACAGATGCGCATCTCGGCGATTAACACATGTTTAGCGGCACTCTACCTTGCGGTCATACTGCCCTTGTTTGGGGTGCATTTGGCCTTAATCAAGACAATGATAACGATAACGTTCCTTGTTGGCCTGCTGCCGGTTGTGGGGAATCTGATTTCCAACACCGTAATTATTGTTGTAAGTCTGAGCAATTCGTTTAACGTCGCCGCGGCGTCTATGGGGTTTCTGGTGGTGGTACATAAGCTGGAGTATTTCTTAAACGCCAAGATTGTCGGCACTCAGATAAAATCAAAGACATGGGAAATGCTCCTTGCGATGCTTGTGATGGAGGCGGCGTTTGGTCTTCCTGGAGTCATAGCCGCCCCAATATACTATGCCTATCTAAAGGAAGAGCTAATAGAAAAAGGGCTAATCTAAGCCGCGCGCCATTGCCATACCCGATCAGGGCAATCGCATTAGAAACTTACACCAGTAATTCCCTCTCCTGGATTCCCGCTTTCCAGACTGTGTCACAATAGTAAAGCAGCCCCCCCCCCT
>NZ_JBJUSG010000206.1:0-3635 GCF_046044395.1 Candidatus Magnetominusculus dajiuhuensis
TTCCCTACCCCTATTGTCCTTATGCCTCAGAATATGCACAATCATCATGAAACTCCCACTAAAGGGAAGATTCCGGACAAGCCGGAATGACGGAAAGAAACAACCATGAATGATTGCATAGGTATCTTCTACTTTTTTTTCAAATGCGATTGCCCTGACGGCATGGTGACTGCCTGCAACCACTGAAAAATTCATTCTGTAATAGCAAAATAAAAAATCCTTCTTGACAATGAATAAAGATTAGTTTTAGTCTAGATATGTGGTTTGCGAGATAATAGGACAAGGAGGTGTGTAATGAAAACTAAGCTGTTGCTGTTGGCCATTGTGTGTCTGGTGGTAGTACCGCTGGCTGCCGAGGCCTTTCCACCGCCCTTTGGTGGTGCGCTTCCTGTAGCCGTAGTTGCGCCGCCAGTGCCGTTGTTAGCTCCACCGCCGCCCGCACCTGGTTTTTGGGGTAGGCCTGCGGTCGTAATAGCGCCCGTGGCTTACGTTGCGCCACCGCCGGTGGGTTACTACGCTCCGCCACCGCCGTACTGGGATGCCTTTTACTGGCCGCCACCACCTGCGTATTGGGTGTCTGTTGGCCGCCCTCACGGTCACTACCGTCACTACCGGTAGTGTCAGTTTCTTAGGCTTTTCTTATGGGTAAGCAGATATTGTTGATGAATACGGGTTCCCGCAACAGCGGGAGCCCGTGGGTTGCGTGGGGAGTCGAAAGTTTAACGGGGGCAAAGGTTTGACCGGAGCGAAGGCTGGACGGGAGCGAAGATAGCGAGTGAGTTCTAAGGGATGCGTACTGGTAGTTGATGATCAATCGCTGAACGTTAAGCTGTTGGACACTATCCTGACCCGCAACGGGTTTGATGTGATGAAGGCCTACGGTGGGCAGGAGGCGCTGGACGCCTGCAAAGATAGTGTTCCGGATATTATTCTCCTTGACATGATGATGCCGGGTATGGATGGGCTGCAGACTTGCCATGCCCTGAAGTCAAACCCTCTTACCGCCGCCGTTCCGGTAATTTTTATCAGCGCCCTCACTGATGTATCGGATAAAGTTAACGCCTTTACACACGGTGGGGTGGATTATATTACAAAGCCGTTTCAAAAGGAAGAGGTCATCTCCCGTGTGGAGAGCCATCTTAGGATATATCGTTTACAGAAGTCATTGGATGAAAAAAATAGCCACCTCAAACAATCTCAAAATGAACTAACCACACTGAACCAGCTTCTCGCCGCATACAACGATAAACTGGAGGATATGGTCAGAAGCAGGACTCAGGAACTTGACAACACAAATAAACAACTCACTGTCTCTCTGAAGGAAAAGGAGATACTCATTAAAGAGGTTCACCACCGGGTTAGAAACAACCTCCAAATTATCTCAAGTATGCTCAACCTTGGCCTCTCAAATATAACCAACCCTGAGTTTGCCGCCGTTTTCAGGAGCAGTTACTCCAGAGTCAGGGTTTTATCAGTCATACATGACAAGCTCTGCGAGAGCATTGACTTCTCGTCGGTAAATATCGAAGATTTTATAAATGTCCTGTTCAGTGAACTCGTGTCGGCCTACGGGGCCAGGCCCATACCCTCTCTGGCAATAGTCTCAAACATGGACTCGCTTGGCATCAACATCATGATTACGTGCGGCCTTATTCTGAACGAATTAGTCTCAAACTCTATACGACATGCCTTCGCAAAAGACATACAGGGTATAATCACCGTAACCTTTAACCAGACTGAAAATGGTGAACTCGTACTAATCGCCAGTGACAACGGCACTGGCTTCGCCGAAGGCACCTCTGACAAGGGGGGCACATACCACGGCCTTCAAGTCGTAAAAGACCTCGTACAAAGTAAATTAAAAGGCACAACGCAGATAAACTCCGCTAACGGAACTACAGTTACGATAACTTTCAAAGACGTCGGCGGCAAATACCACAACATAGTTTGAAAGGTGTCAGTAAAGTGTATACGAAAGGGGGTATTGATGAGAAAATCAACAAGTGTGTTGTCGGCGGCGATTATTGTAATCGTCAGGTTCCTCTGCGGAATTGCCAGCGCTCAGTACCAAGTTGACTGAAATCCCAAACGGCACGCTGATTAAAGCGGGTGGAGTGTATAAGGCCGACCAAAAATAACTTATCGGGCTGCGCGCAACACTTTTTTTCGCGGGCAGCCCGTGAAGATTTTACCTGTCCCTTAGTTTCGCAAGCAGATTCAATATCTCAATGTAGAGCCAAACAAGCGTGACCATTATGGCAAACCCGCCGTACCATTCAAAATATTTCGGGGCGTTTTCCCTTGCCGCGCCCTCAATAAAATCAAAATCCAGCACCAGATTCATGGCCGCTATTACCACTACCACCACACTGAATCCAATCCCTATTACGCCGCTTCCATAGATGTGCGGGATTTGTACGCCGAATAGTCCCAATACGAAGGACGCGAGATAGACGACAAATATGCCACCTGTGGCTGCCACCACACCGGCCTTGAATTTCTGAGTTGCCCGCACTATGCCAGCCTTATATGCCGCTAACAGCATGAACAGCGTGCCAAACGTAAGGGCTACGGCCTGAAAGGCAAGTCCCGGATATTTCTTTTCGAAAACCGCCGTGATGCCCCCTAAGAAAAGTCCCTCAAACACCGCGTATACCGGTGCTGTCAACGGCGACCATTTGTTTACAAATATCGTGACGAGCGCGGTGATTAACCCGCCAACGAGGCCGATAGTCATAAACGGGGTAACGGCTGCCAGTCCCTCGTCGAAATATGTCCGCCATACCCATGATGCGCTGAACAGGAGGAGAATCAGCAGAAACGCAGTCTTATTGACCGCCCCGCTTACTGTCATTGCCCCTTCTGCTCCATAACCTGCCATCGGCCTTCTCAGGGCCTTCGCCCTTAATGCCGGATTTGATGTTCTCATCATTGTCTTATACCTCCTTGAAGATTATTTTTGAGAAAACGTCCTTGTATATTACATCCGCCAACAGTTCATAGCCCTTCGTGGAAAGATGAAGTCCGTCGTTAGAGTATTCAATGGCAAGGCGTTGAACCGGAGTTTCGCACGAGGCGGTGAAGTAATCCGCAAACGGGATGTTAAGGCCCTTCGCGGTTTCTTTGATCATATTGTTGAGTTCAACCCGCGGCGCTATCAGAGGGTCATATCCCCTCAGGGAAGGCACGCTAACGGCCACAGGAATAATCCCCGCGTCAAGGGCGGTTTTATACATATAGTACAGGTTAGACATTATGGCGCGTAACTCCACCGACCAGCCCAAATCGTTAGTGCCGCCAAGAATAATAACATAGTCAGGGTTAAGAGACAGTACATCTTTGTCATAACGCCGTAACATGTCCTCGGTCAGTTCGCCGCTAATCCCCTTGATGACAAAATCGGCCTTGCCGCCCATTTTCTCCATGAGGAAATCAGCATAGGGTGTCTCACGGTACCACGGATTTTCCCGCGTAGGAGACTGAAACCCAACGGTAAGACTGTCGCCAAAAGCCACTATCAAAAGTTTAGACATCGCTTACCTATAGTATATTTTTTATGCCAGCAATGTCAAATTGAAAACCCCAGCGATTCTCGGTGAAGGCAAGAACGATACTGGTAGTATGTATAGTATAAT
>NZ_JBJUSG010000207.1:0-3430 GCF_046044395.1 Candidatus Magnetominusculus dajiuhuensis
TCATTTACTTTACCATATTACTCATAAATTTAACAATAATTATTTTACAACCCCTTAGTTCAATATCTCCTCTGAGAACTAACCATCGATTTAACTTCATAGGATCATCTAAATTATGAGCTGCAAGCAACTATGAGTCAGGTCGAATTCCAACCCCGCTGAGGCGATGGAAACTGTCAGCAGCACCAACTTAAACACAACATATGCGTTTTTCGCATTCAGGCAATTGAAAAAGACAGTAAACTCATTGGTTAATAAATCCTTACTTCTTTTTTTCGTTTCCTTTTTTTGTATCTTACCTCCCCTACCGTCCATTCAAAAACTCCACCACCTTTTTCTTGTTGCTTATATCTGATGTTCCTGATAAAAAAAGGCGATAAATTGCTATATCTATCGGATTTACGAAAATTGTACAATAGGGTAGATCAGGTGATAGAAAAGATGCCGATAACGATTGATTTCAAAGACAGCCAGATTTTTCAGGAAGGCTTGCTTGAAGGGATAGAAGGCAGGCCGGGTCAGTGGATGAGTTGAAGGGGTTTTTGGGAAATAGCATATAAAACGCCACAGCGGGGGCATGACGGAATCTGGAAAGTTGTCTGCTTCGCATCCCGGTGTTTCAGGCGTCTGTTTGCGTACCGGGTACACCCCTAATCAAGCACCCCTGATTCTTTGTTATCTAAACAGATTAACAGGAGGTTTCTTTATGAAAAGTTGGAAACAAAAGAAAAGAGCAGTCTCGTTTGTGTTTTTGTTATTAACAGTCTTTTGCCTCAGCTCGTTAGCGCCTTTAACCGTGTCAGCCGGTGAGCTGTCTGCCTCGCTCAAAAGCAAGGTATCATCTGATGGCGGATATGAGAAATTGGCCTCGCAGGCAGAGCGTAAAGGCTCCATCAGGATTATCGTAACGGTCAACAATTCATCCAATACCTCGTTTCGTCCAATGGGCGGCTTATCCGCCCCGGAAGAAAAAGCGCAGATGGCTGCGATTTCACGGGCGCAGGAACAGGTAATGGCACAGCTCTCTTCGGTCAATGTCATTTCTTACTACAAGTATCAGTATATCCCACATATCGCGATGACCGTTGACAGAAACGCCCTTGACGCCGTGCTTGCCATTACAGGGGTAAGCTCCGTCGAGGAAGATAAGCTATCACGCCCTACCGGCATAAACTGGAATATTACCAAAGTTGGTGCCTCCACCGCCTGGGCAAACGGGTATGATGGCACAGGTTATACAGTGGCAATCCTTGACACCGGTGTTGATAAGACTCATCCCATGCTTACGGGAAAGGTTGCCTCCGAGGCTTGCTACTCATCTAACGATAATGAATCTTCCGTGGCAACTGTTTGTCCTGGCGGTGTAGATAACTCAACAGCTTCCGGTTCGGCAATGCCGTACGCGGGGAATTGTCCAACCGGAGAATGCGACCATGGAACACATGTGGCAGGTATTGCGGCAGGGCTAACCACGGACAACTCCTCGGGTGTTGCAAAAGGGGCGAATATTATAGCAATTCAGGTGTTTTCGCGAATTGACGACAACACGACTTGTGAAGGAAGCAGCCCTTGTACGCTGTCGTATACCTCCGATCAACTCAAAGGGCTGGAAAGGGTTTACGCTTTAAAGAACACTTATTCAATAGCTTCAGCAAATATGAGTCTTGGCGGCGGTTGGTATGGCGCTAATTGTGACAATGACAGTAGAAAGGCAGCGATAGACAACCTTCGTTCCGCCGGTATCGCGACGGTCATTTCTTCGGGTAACAGCAAGTATCCCGATGGGATGGGCGCACCGGGATGTATTTCTACGGCGGTCAGCGTTGGCGCTACTGACAGCTCGGACAACGTTTCCTCCTATTCAAACAGCGCGAGTTTTTTAAATTTACTGGCACCTGGCTCCGCCATTACATCCGCTGTCCCTAACGGCGGATATGCGACATGGAATGGAACCTCGATGGCTGCCCCGCATGTGGCCGGCGCATGGGCAGTGCTGAAGCAGGCAAAGCCGACGGCGTCGGTTACGGACATTCTAAGCGCCCTGACAAGCACCGGCGTTTCGGTAACAGACTCACGCAACGGCATATCTAAACCCCGAATTCAGGTTGCCCTCGCGTTAAACGCATTAATTGCTGACTATAGCCTGTATGTAACAAAATATGGCACTGGCACTGGCACTATATCAAGCAGCCCATCAGGGATAAGCTGCGGCACAACATGTCTGGCATCATATGCGGCTGGCACATCGGTAACGCTGACGGCAGCGGCCAATTCCAGTTCTACCTTTACGGGTTGGACAGGATGTGATTCGGCAAGTGGTTCCCAGTGTACCGTTGCGATGGTCTCGTCAAAAACTGTAACCGCAACATTTACGGCAACGACATCTTCTACTTATACCCTGAACGTATCGAAATCCGGCACGGGCACGGGCACAATAACAAGCAGCCCATCAGGGATAAGTTGCGGCTCTGCCTGTTCGTCGTCATATGCGTCAGGCACGTCAGTGATGCTGACGGCGACTACGGATAACGGTTCTACTTTTACGAGTTGGTCAGGCTGTGATTCAACGACCAATAACTATTGTGATGTTACGATGTCATCGGCAAAGTCCGTAACGGCGGTTTTTACGGCGGCAGGGTCTGACTATACCGATGCCTCTACGGCAATTAATACAATGTATAGCCAATACGCCTCGTGGTTTGGGTCAAAATCCGGAAGCATAGCTACGGGAACATTCGGCTCGTCCACATACTATGTCCAATGGTTCAGCAACGGTGCCGCCCTTGTGGCATGGACAGATGGATATATGTATACTTATTACAATAACACATGGTACTCTTTAGGGGTAAGCTGGCAAACAAGCAACGATTTAGCTAAGGCAACCGCGAAGATCAACGCTGTATATGCTCAATACGCCTCGTGGTTTGGCTCAAAAGTCGGAAGCGTACTTACGGGAACATCCGGACCGGCCTCATACTATGTCCAATGGTTCAGTAACGGGACTGCCCTTGTAGCCTGGACGGATGGAAACATGTATACCTATTATGTTGGTACCTGGTATGCCTTAGGAGTAACCTGGAAATAAATAACGTTAGTGAACACCTGAAATATAGGAGACTGTTTTGTCCTGTCGGCGGTGGAGTTATGGGTATTTTGTGCAAACCTGTAGCCGATGGGACAGACACTCCTTCCTGGTTGTCAGCAAACAAATAGAATGAACAAACGCGCTCAATTTCACGGGCGCAGGATAATGTAATGGCACAGCTCTCCCCGGTCAATGTCATTTCTTACTACAAGTATCAGTATATCCCTCATATCGCGTCGGGGATTAGCTGCGGTACGGCCTGTTCGGCCTCATACACGGCGGGCACATCTGTAATTCCATTTCTAAATCATACCTACAATAATATATTTTATCTCACTCCGCGAC
>NZ_JBJUSG010000208.1:0-3353 GCF_046044395.1 Candidatus Magnetominusculus dajiuhuensis
GGGGGGGGGGGGGCTGCTTTACTATTGTGACACAGTCTGCAAGCCGGAATGACGGACGAAGATATTTCTTAAATACGCTAATCACTGATTACTAATGCGCTAATGAATTATAAATAGAATTAAACCGGCAGGACAAGCAGAAAACCGTTTATAAAGTAAACAATCCCGGCCGCACCTACTGACATGCTTAGATACCAGATGGGTTTCTTTTTCATAAGGGCGGAGATAGAGCCGAGCAGGATAGCGATTTGCAGAAAAATGACTGCCATGCCGAAGGCCTTCGAGTGTTTTTGGGCGTCGTCGCGCAGCAGTTCCAGCCTCCTGGCCTCGACCATGATGTCGGCCTTTTCAGTTTCGTACTTTTGTATTTTCTCTGTGAGTGAGGCGAGCTGTTCAGTGTAGTGCCTTTGTACATCGCCGGAGAGTTTCTGTTCGGAGTATTTTAATTCTGTCTCGTATTTATCTTTTTGGAGTTCTTTGATATAGCCCTTGATGCTCTTGGCCTGATAGAATGCCCATTGGTCGGAGGACTGGGACTGAGAAAGCAGCGCCCGCGTGGAGAAGTTACCCCCCTTGAATGTGGACAAGGTGGCCAATACGGCAAACAGCACGGTAGTCATAGCCAGATAATTAAGCCACGGTTCTTTTTTCTCTTCAGCCATTATTTAACCTCTAAAAATAATCGCCCCATACAAACGTCAATGGAGTCATGTCATTTATCAGTTTGGCGTTGACTACCTCTCCGACAATAAGCTCGTGGTCACCGGCTGGAAATACATCCTTTAGTTTGCACTCACAATAGGCCATCGCGCAATCTAATACCGGCGAACCCTGAGGGGCGTTTGAATAGCCGTAGTCCTTGAACTTGTCCACTTTCCTGCCACTCTGAAACCCAAAGTGCCTGGCCTCGTCTGTTTGTCACAAGGGTAGAATCCGCAAGCAGTGCCCTAATAATGATAACGGCAACTCAGTATCCTGATGGCAGTCTCCGAAACTTCATAGACCACCCTGTGCTCCTCGTCTACGCGCCGTGACCAGCAACCAGATAGCTCATACTTCAACTTTTCTGGCCTTCCTTGTCCATGAAAAGGCTCACGCTGAATTTCCTTGATCAGGCCGATAATCCTAAGGGCTTTCTTCCTGTCTTTCTCCACCCACCACTGCAAGTCTTCAAAGGCGTGAGGGTCAAACTCCAAGCTTCTCACGAACTACCTCAAATGTAATCCCCTCACCACGCCCTTTTGCCTCTATAAGCCTTTCCCGCATGGCTCTGCTCTGCAGGAGGTAGGCGGTCTCTTTCTCTGACCCGATCTCACGCCACAAGTCAATAGGGACTATAACCCCTGTTACTGTCCCAGCCTCGTCTGAGATGTATTGTATGTCTGCCAGGCTCATATAAGCTCCTGAAACAAGTAAATTCTCTAGTTTAGAGTAACATACATCTTCCTATTGATTGCCAGTGTGCGTATAAGTGAACCCCCCTGCGGCATATTCCGCCGTCAAGGGGGCTGTTTCTCAGTCTGCGTCGCCCCTCTAATACGGTGGCGGCGGTGGATATGGCGCCGGTGCTGGTGCCGGATAAGCCGGTGGTGGCGCTGGCGCATAATATGGCGGCGGTGGCGCCGGTTCATAATACGGCGGCGGTGGCGGCGGCAACGGCTCTATTGTTGCTATACATCCTGCCAATGACAACGACAACAGGAATAACGCTATGAGTCTCTTCATTCATTCCCTCCAAAGTTAATTCTCTACTTAAATTATCATACCACCGAATGCCCTCGGTTGTCAAGCGGCGCGGCGTCTAAGATTTCTCTGTCACACAGGCAATAGATTCCCCGATTCTGTGGAGCATTGCCCTCAGATTCCCCTCAGATATGGCCAACGGCGGCATTATTACTACGCAGTTCCCCAAGGGCCTCAATAACACACCTCTTGTCCTGACATCAAGGGCAACGCGCCACCCAGTCTTATCCTGAATGGGATATGCCTCCCTCGTCTCTTTATTTTTTACAAGCTCAACACCGGCCATAAATCCCGCGCTTCGCGTGTCGCCAACATGCGCGCGGCCCCGAATTGCCAGCAGCCACTTCTCAAGGATTTCTATCTTTGGCCTCAGCCGGTTCAATGTGTCTTCTTTGTCAAACAAGTCCATCACGGCCAGCGCCGCGGCACAACCAATGGCGTTGCCCGTATAGGAATGGCCGTGGAAAAATTGCCTCATCTGCCCATATTCACCAAGAAAGGCGTTGTATATTTCCTCTGTTGCAACCGTCACGGCAAGCGGCACGTACCCGCCCGTTATGCCCTTCGACAGACATATGATGTCCGGTGCCACACCCTCAGTGCCACAAGCAAACATCGCGCCCGTCCTCCCAAAGCCGGTTGCTACCTCATCGGCTATCAGGATAACACCGTAATCGCTGCATAAGCGCCTCACGCCGCGCAAAAACCCATCAGGGGCGGCTATCATCCCCCCGGCTGCCTGCATCCTCGGCTCTATTATCACGGCGGCTATCTCATGGTTGTGTTCTTTTAACTGCTTTTCCATTTCAGACAGACACGCCATCGCGCACATCCCCCGGTCAAGTCCAAGCTCACACCTGTAACAATAGGGCGCGGGACTTTTAAGGGTGTTAAACAGCAGGGGGCTGAATGTGCCGTGAAATACCTCTATGCCACCGACGCTCACCGCCCCAATGGTGTCGCCGTGGTAGGCCATGTTCAGTGAAAGGAAGGTGTTTTTGCCCTTTACACCTTTGTGCAGCCAGTACTGAAATGCCATTTTAAGGGCAACCTCCACGGCCGTTGAGCCGTTGTCGGAATAAAAGACCTTTGTAAGTGGCAGGCCGCCATCGCCCGGAGATTCCCGCAGGATGTTCACAAGCCTTTCGGCCAGTAAGATAGACGGCTCACCGGCAAGCCCCAACAGAGTAGAGTGGGCAATTTTATCTAACTGCCCCCTGATGGCGTCGTCAATTTCCTTTTTTCTGTGGCCAAATATATTGACCCACAGTGACGACACACCGTCAATATACCATCTGCCGCGCATGTCTTTGATAAAGCATCCAAGGCCCTCTTCGATTACGATGGGGTCGGCCTCAACCCATTCGCTCATCTGCGTAAAGGGGTGCCAGAGATATTTCCTGTCAAGTTCACATAGGTCGCGGTAATCCATAGAAGCCGTCTCTCCCAAATAAGGCCATAATTGAGTCTAACTCACGACGAATTTTAAGAAATGCCGCACGGCAATGTCAATGTCTCTGTTATAAATGCAGGGCAATCGCATTTGAAAAATAAAGCAGAAATTGCCTACACTTTTAGCGCTGACCGATGGTTTCCTGGATTCCTGCTTC
>NZ_JBJUSG010000209.1:0-3163 GCF_046044395.1 Candidatus Magnetominusculus dajiuhuensis
AGGGATGCCCTCGCAGGGAAATCAACGGGTGTAGTTATTTAGACGCTTACATTATTCCTGAATGACAGACAGGACAGGTATACGCATTAAGAGTATACGTCTTACAAGTAAACGCCTTAATGTGTCATTCCTGTGAAGGCAGGAATCCAGTTGGTTAAACTCATGGCAAACAGGATAGATTGTTTTAAATGCAGTCATTTTTTTATCACATGGGACGGAAGATTTCCCTATGGCTGCAAGTTCATGGGGTTTAAGTCCAAGGTGATGCCGTCGCAGGAGGTCTTTAATGCGTCGGGCAAGGCATGTCAGACTTTTAAAGACAAGGGCGGCCCAAAAAGTGGTTAAATACACATAAGGCGGCTAATACACATATCTCTCAATTTGCTGCTTCCATGTTGCATATCCCTCGTGCGTTAAGTGTACGCCGTCGTACGTAAACAGAGGGTTGAGTTTTATTGTGCCTGTATATACGAACGCCCCGTATATGTCCAGATATTTTATTTTATATTTATCTTTATATTTAACCACAGTTTGTTTTATCTTTTCATTTGCTATGATAACATTTGTATTAATATATAAATTGTATTTAATATATAAATCGGGTGGTTCTACCTCAATATTAACCGGCAATATACTTATAACATAGATTTCAGTGTTAGGAAGTTTTCTTATCAGGACATTTAATATTTTATTATATGTCAGGATTAAGCCATCAACAGATTGTCCTCTGATAATATCGTTTATGCCGGCCATAATAAAAATCTTCTTAGGCGCGTCATGAATTACCGCCCCAAGACGATTGTACATATCGCGCGATGTGTCGCCATATACGCCGCGGTTTATCATATTACCGTCGGGAAACATCTCATTCAAATCAGCAAAGGCCGTCAGGCTGTCTCCGAGAAACACGATTTTTTCACCAGAGGATTTCGCCGTCAGCGGGGTAGCTAATAAAATTACAAAGATTAATAGAATTGCCGTGATAACATATTTAAACATAATGCCTCTCCTTGCCTGTATTTTATCATCTTTCCCTCCTTAGGCCTAGCTACCAATTGTACTACAATTATACTGTGTACCGTTGTAGCTTGTTCCAAGTACACCTATAATAAAATCTGGTATTGTGGCGGGAAACAAATAATCACAATCAGGCCAAACAGTATTTGTCACTCCAAGTATGCTGTTCTGATATCCAACACATGCGTCATGCCTGGCGCAAGCGTAAGAATATACATTATTAAATGTCGCTGTTGAATAGCTACTACATCCTGGCCCGCATCTTCCGAAACAGCCGTCCTGGCCTATGATTCCTGACTGATCGAGTGTTGCAACTGTCGTACCCGATACTTGTACAGGCCAAAATAAATCCAGCGTTTTACCAAAGGCATTGCATAAATTCAGCGGTTTATAATCAGATAATGGTGTTAATCTGCTATGAGATTGTTGTTTGTATTCACCTGTCAGTGTGTTGATGCCTGAGTTACTAATAGAAACGTATACAGGCATTGTATTTGGCCAGCTTACTATTAAATTAAGTATGCTGAGAAACGATTTACTTAAGTTATTATTATCACCATAAGCACTCATTTCTGACATCAGTTTTTGTATAACCTGATTGTCTTTATCTGTTAATTTAACAATCCCACCATTGTTAATCGAAGAGGCTTGTAAATAGAAGCCGCCACCTGATGAGATGCCTTTCTCAACTATTAAGACTATATCGCCAAACCGTAGATTCATCCTTATCATATCGGTTTCAACAATTGAAAAAACCACTCCTAAATCATGAGAAGAGCCTCTTATTTCTTTATCAGACATCTTCTCATAATTTATTGGCGACGCTTCAATTTGTCTTGTCCCACAGATTAAACTTAACAAGCATATCCCTAAAGCAACCACTAATACACGATTTATCCATCTCATTTTAATTACCTCCTGAGTATTATATTTTTGCGGCTAAACATCTTATGTGTGTGCTCATTTCACGTTAAAGCCCAAACTCCATCATCATATAATCAGATAGGCTGCTACAATTACCAGTGCCGTCACACGCCTTTATCCGGTAATAGTACATATCTCCAAAAACTGCTCCGGTTTGGGTGTAAACTGTGGTATTTGTCTGAACGACCCCTGCATAATTTAAGTCTCCCGATGAGACTGAGTCATCATTACCCCAGTATATGTAATAAACTGTTGCCCCGCTCACACTGCCCCAGTTTAGTATAAAACCATCGGATGTTTTACCCATTTTAAAATTGGTTGGTACAGGGATAACTGTCTTCCACGCAACTCCAAATGAATACCACGCAGCCCCGTTATAATAATACATATTTCCATCAGACCACGCACAGATTCCCAGCCCGTTAGTGAACCATTGGGCGAAGTATGTACCGTCCGTACCTGTTAAGACACCTCCTGATTTTGTACCAAAATATGAACTGTACTGCGTATAAAGCGCACTTATTTTACTTGAAGCCATAGTGTAATCATAAGTGTAACTTTGCGATGAGTAACTAACGGCCACATTTTTATTTGCGGTCATTGTAATGCCGCAGTTGCTGCCGCTTGCCGAATCACATCCTGACCAACTCGTAAAAGTTGAGCCAGCACCGGCCGTTGCCGCAAGCACTACCACCGTGCCTGCCGCGTACGACGCCGTACCAACATTGCCGTTCCATGTGAGTGTGCCGCTTGAAGGCGCTACCGCCCCCGTCCCCACACCCGCTTTGGTTACCGTAACGCTGTACGTAGTAGCTCCCTCTAAGGGAGATAAAATCCCTAATACCAACATCAAACTAAACACGACGCCTAAAGCCCGTACCCTAAAGAAAGTAACATTATTTGTATCTATCATGATTTTCTCCTTTGAAACAACCCGTAAACAGATATTTTTTTTAGATATACACAGGTGTGGTGTTTTTTAAACCCTTCTGCTCCGCATAGCCCACACAGTACATCTTCTACAACAAGAAGCAACACCCCCATATATCATCATACATCATACATGTGTATAAAAGCAATAGGTTGAAGTGTCTCACGAAAAAATATATGAAATATATCAATATTTGACGCTATGAAATCCTGAACCCTGGGGATGACCGTTGCATCTCTTTGTAAGCGTCTAAATAACTACACCCGTTGATTTCCCTGCGAGGGCATCCCT
>NZ_JBJUSG010000210.1:0-3153 GCF_046044395.1 Candidatus Magnetominusculus dajiuhuensis
ATAGGGATGCCCTCGCAGGGAAATCAACGGGTGTAGTTATTTAGACGCTTACAAATCTTCTGCTTATGCCCCTTGTTCCTAAAGAAATACCCAACTTCCCATGCCGTGCCATCTCATATGAGTTTTTCGGCACAAGCGGGATGGACATCTACAAATTGACTGGTTCCATTCTGAACTATCTTCCTTTGTCTGAACCCATGTCCACTGCTTCTGAAGGCATTATTTCTATGATTCCAGCGTGTGGATTGCCATGTTCTCTTATACATGCCTCCTCCATCATTGTCAATCGTTAAATGATTCATAAAAGATAAGATAGCTTAATTTATTTGACATCACCAGCAAAGCATGATGATGCATTCCACATTTCAAAATTTTATACTACGAGCCTTAATAACTAGACATCTTTAAAATAATCTATTTAATTCACTGACTTACGTTGTTAGATTTCACTGGTACGGAACTTGCTCACAATACCGGCAAGGTGGCAGCAAAACATAAGGAGGTTACATGAATAACAATGCTACAATATCAACGCTAAAGACAGCGATCGGCAAAGATTGTCCTATGGATAAGGAATGCATCGAGGTTTTAGCCGTCGTTGCCGTATCGGATATCAACGATGCTGTCATGCGGCTGCTTGACTACGCAAAGGTCCTTTCAGGAAACATCTTGGCACTTCATGTCAGTACAGAACCTACTGAAAAAACAATATTCGCAACGAGATGGAAATTCTTTACGAATGTCCCCCTATCAATTATCGACAGCCCGAAAGAGCTTAGTTCAAATAAAGATATGATAGCACAACCAATCAAACACCACATAGAAGAACTCCTCACCAGCAAACTATACAGGTCTGTTGCGGTCATAATCCCTGAGAATACTTCCAAAAGTTTTCGCCACAGCCTGACTGGCAGCGCAACGGCCAGATCAATTAAAAACAGCCTGAGCCATGTTAATGGTGTGGTAATAGTGAATTTCCCCTTCTCTTTAGGGACATGATAAATAGAAAACGTATTTACAAAAAAATGGAGGAACTACGAAATGAACCTTGCAACATGGATTCCAGAAACGTTTTTCTTAGGTATAGCGATAATGGGCATATGTTATCTGTTTATAAAAGCTTGCGACAAGATTTAAAAATGTAACGTTTAAAACGGAGGTGATTTATGATATACGTAACAGCGGGTATAACGTTATTGTTGTTCGTCTACTTGGTCGTCGCTCTTATAAGGCCAGAGAGGTTCTGATAAAGGGCGGCAAATATCAACTGAATAAGCACACTACAAATAAATAGAAACACTTTAAGGAGTTAACGATATGTTTATTCATCAAATCTGGTTTTTGCCATTGGCGCTTTTAGTAACGGCAAGTCTTGTAGCATTCCCCTTAAGCCGTTACATGGCGTGGATAATGGACGGAAAATACCGGCCCCTTCCGGGTTTCAACAAGTGTGAGAATTTGCTTGACAGCGGACCTCAGGACTGGAAACACTACATAACCTCACTGATCACATTCAACACAATTCTCTTCGTATTCGGGTACTTAGTCTTGGTATTCCAACCCTTTACGCCGTTGAACCCGGAGGGAAAGACTCTCCTTTCTCCGGCGACTATTTTCAATAGTGTTGTGTCCTTTATGACTAACACCGACCTTCAGCACTACTCCGGCGAACAGCACCTGACGAACTTCAGCCAGATTTTTTTTTGGAATCGCCAACCTCTTCATCTCGGCGGCCATAGGCTTAAGCGCTCTTGCCGCTGTAATACGCGCACTGAGGGGGGACACCCACATTGGAAACTTCTTCGTTGACATGTGGCGGGTGCTGGTTTACATGTTCATCCCTGTAGCCTTTGTGGTTTCCCTCGTTTTTATATCACAGGGAAGCCCTATGACCCTTAAAAGTTCCTATCAGGTTTCCACGCTTGAACCCGCGGCCATGGGTACGACGGACAAGGGTGAGATAAAAAAGCAGACTATTGTCGTTGGTCCCGTAGCGGCTTTTGAGTCCATAAAGATGCTTGGTACAAATGGAGGCGGATTTTACGGAATGAACTCGGCACATCCTTATGAAAACCCGACTGGGTTGTCGAATTTCTTCAATACCCTGTCTATGATGCTCTTTCCCTTTGCCCTCGTATTGATGTACGGACGAATGCTTGGCCGGTTTAGGCATGGCCTTGTCATTTTTTCAGTTATGCTTACTCTTATGGCAGCTACGATAGCCTGGTCTGTTTACTTTGATACGCTGCACCCGAATCCTGGAATATCGGGGCAAAAGATGGCACGAAAATACGAAATTCCCAACGCCAAGGCTCCCGGCGGCAAGCAGACGGTTTCCATACCTGCCGTACCCTCTCTACCCGTAGACCAGCACCTTGGCAATCTTGAAGGCAAGGAGATGCGCTTCGGCACCTCCGCCGGGGCCACATTTGATGCCCTTACCATGGCTGGATACCTCGGCCTGAAGGAACCTCTTAAGAGCCTCGGCACGGATGTACCGACACTTATTGCGCTTTTGGTATGTCTCATACCCACTACTATAGGCGCGCTCCTTGCCGCCATAGGCATAGCTGGTATGGACAGGGCACTCCAGGCAAATATCATAGCAAAAAGCGGCAAGGCCGTTGAACTTGCCGGAGATGTAGACGTGGTGCTGCTTGATAAGACAGGTACCATCACTGTGGGCAACAGGCACGCCACGCTCTTCATCCCCGCCAAATTTATTTCTGTCGAGCAAGTGGGGCGTCTTGCGGCACTGGCATCCGCGGCGGATGCAACTCCGGAAGGTAAAAGCATACTGAAACTCTACGAAAATGAGAGCAAATCACAGATTGAAATACCTGAAGGCGCGAAATTCATACCGTTTACTGCCCAAACCCGCATGAGCGGCGTAGACTTGAGCAACGGAAAGAAAATCAGGAAAGGAGCGCCAGACGCCATCGTCAAGTTTGTTGGAGGTAAAGAGCTGTCGGCTGATTTCAGGAGGATTGTCGAAGATATCGCATCCAAAGGCGCGACCCCTCTGGCCGTAGCCGAGGACAACAAAATTGTAGGTCTTGTCGCCCTTAAAGATATTTTAAAACCTCACATTAGCGAACGTTACGTAAGCGTCAAGAAAACCCCATCTTTACAGTGGGGGTAGCAGATGTCATA
>NZ_JBJUSG010000211.1:0-2803 GCF_046044395.1 Candidatus Magnetominusculus dajiuhuensis
TATGTCGTTGTTTTCATTCACAACATCACTATTTACTATCAATCCGTTTTTCTCTGATATATTTCGTAACAAGCAGCCCTGAGTTATCCTCTTCCATAACGACGTCTAAAAGGATGACAGCCGTATCGGGGTGAGCCTCGATGAGGCGGTTTGCCTCGGCAGCCGAGAATGCGCTGATAAACTCAAGGGACTTGCCGTCATAAGTAAAGTGCTTTAATGACAGGCGTGTCATATCGTGAACCTCTTGTTCATCGTCAACTATAATTACCTTCCACGCTCCGGAGGCATTGTGTGCAATAGCTTCCCCGCTGTACCGGTAGAAGAACTGCTCGGTGTTATCACTGTGATTAATCACGCCGCGGCCTCCTTTTTCATAACAGGCAATGCAATGGTAAATGTCGTTCCCGCGTTCAACTCGCTTTGGCATTCAATTGAGCCGCCGAGGGTCTGCGTTACAATACTATGGACGATATGAAGGCCCAGGCCCGTGCCTCCAGAGCCGCGCATTGTCGTAAAAAACGGGTCATATATCCTCTTGAGATATTCCTGGGGCATACCCTTGCCGTCATCTTTGTACTCGATAATAATGCCGTCTTCTGTGGCGCTTGCCTCAATCATTATGTTACCTTTAACACCCTTGTCATAGGCGTGCATGAGGGAATTCATTAACAGATTGGTTATAATCTGAGCAATTGCACCTGGATAGCTGTCGAGTTCTATGCCCTCATCGCATATGATTTCTATATTATGCCGGAGTCTTTTCATCTTGGGCTGAAGACTAAGCATGATTTCCTCTATGTATTCCTTTAGCCTGAAACGTCGCCTGTCCTGCGTGATCTGATCAGCTGAGACCATCTTGAAACTCTTGACAAGGTCGGCGGTACGCGTAAGGCTCTTAAAAATAAGGGAACTGCTCTGAATCATATCGTCTATATATTCCTTGAGCTGCTCCTTTCGCAGTGACTGCACATCGAAGGCGGCCTTTATCTGTTCTGTCTCCCTTGTGATGGTTGACGACAGTGTTATGCCAATTCCTAAAGGTGTGTTTATCTCATGGGCGACTCCGGCCAACATCTGCCCAAGAGAGGCCAGCTTCTCGGCCTGCACTAACTGCGTACGGCTGTCTTTGAGGTGTTGATTGGCCGTCTCTAATTCCTTGAGGTGCATGTCGCGTACCTTTTGCATCCGCTTAAGCTGCGTTATGTTCTGTGCTGAGCACACAATCTCTTCAATTGTATTGCCGTCGCTGCCGTAAATTGCCGACGCAGAGAATATAACAGGAACCCTCACCCCGTATTTTGCCATCAGCACTACCTCGACATCTTTTACATATCCATTTCTCATCACTTCATTATACAATATTTCGGCAACAGTGTCGCTTTCAAATACTTCGTCTATGCGCTTGTTGAGCAGCTCGTCCTCAGTGCGGCCTAACATCTTATGAACAGACTTGTTAACTTTCACTATCTCGGCGTCTTCCGTCAGCACCAGAACGGCGATTGCGATGGTCTCGATCAAATTGTCTGTATATTCTTTTGCTATGATTAATTCATCCCGTGTGTTTTGCAGCTCCATGAGCATCTGGTTAAACGAGTTGGTAAGGACACCGGCCTCGTCTTTTGGTGGATTGATTAATTTGGTGGAGATGTGCCTTGTGATGAGGGTATAAATCACACCGCTTAGAGCCAGTGCAAAAATTAATATGCCAGCAGTGGCATATTTAATCTTAGTCACATCGGCGCTAAACTCCGCATAGGGTATGACTACCGCAACCCACAAGCTTAACTGCTCAATCGGTACAATGGCGACAATGCTGTCAACCCCTGATATAAAAGCCCTGCCAACACCCTTCTTTAACACAGCCGGTTTTACGCCTTTGCCAACAGGGGCATCGACAGATTTCCCTGCCATATCAGGTCTTTTACCAGCATAGATGATTGTCCTTCTGTCATCGAGCACTATGGCAACTCCAGACCTCTGAACCTCAACCTCTGACAAAACACCCGCAATATCGGCAACAGGCACGCTGCCCCTTAAACTTCCAATGGGTTGGCCGCCGCTGTACTTTGCCGCAGTTAACGTAACCGCCGGCACGCCGAGGTCTATGTTGTTTTGTTCGTATGAGACGACAATCCCGTGCTGTGCTGACATTTCTTCTATGAAAATGGATGCATCCCTTATGTAGCCGGAGAATATTATCCCATTTACAGCCCTGAGCTCGTCCCCTTTGAGGTTAACATAACTCAAAACTGGAAACTCCCGCACAAAGCTGGTCAGATATTTCGTCAGATCGTATTGGCTTGAGTTATCGGTATGAACATCCGCATTCTGGCTATCCGGTAATCTTTCCGATATCGTTAACAATGTAGATTTTCTTTGGGCAAGAACCTCTAAGATCCTTGATTTAAGCATAGTGGCCATAAACTCAAGGTCTCTGGGGTCGTCAATGTTAACATGGGTAGTGATAAAACTATATCCAATTGCCCCAATTGTCAGCCCAACGAATAATACCATACCAAAATGTGCCGCTAATATCTTATTTCTGATAGATAAGTACATATCACCCTATATATTTGATTATAGCCGATTATTACCGGCCTTGTCCAGATAGAGACAGGGCAAACGCATTTGAAACTCACACCAGCAATTCCCTCTCATATATGCCCGCTTTCGCGGGAATGCCAGAATAAGAAATATTGGAAAGATAGAGTAACAATAAACGTATGAACATCTAATATGTCATTCCACTCTCTTTTTTTGTCATTCCCGCGAACAGACTGTGTCACAATAAAAAACCAGCCCC
>NZ_JBJUSG010000212.1:0-2702 GCF_046044395.1 Candidatus Magnetominusculus dajiuhuensis
CTTTAGGACATTTCTACTTTGGTAGAATAGGACATTTCTATTTTGGTATTACAGGTGGATTCCAATCCTTGACAAAACATCGTCTGACACAATACAATCCAGTCGGGGTAGTAACGCACTAATGCCGTGTTGCGGTAGTAAAAGGAGCATTCTTCGACAGGCTCAGGATGATTCGATTGATATAGAAATCTTCTTACTTATATGATTGCAACTTAGTATAAGGACAAGGTGGAAGGTTGGGCACAAAGGTGAAAGGATTGGAAAACACAAGGAGGATGTATTGGTGGAGATAACGCATGTATCGGCTTTTACGGCAGGGATAGTGGCTTTTCTGTCTCCGTGTGTTTTGCCGATTGTACCCGCGTATCTGTCTTTTATCACGGAGGCGGATGCCGACGCCCCCGGTACCCGGATTCAATCCCTGATACCTATATTGTTTTTCATCGGAGGGTTTTCGCTCGTATTTATCATAATGGGGGCGACGGCCACCGCCATTGGGCAGCTTTTTTCTGACTATCAGCAGGTCATCTCCAGAGTTGGCGGCGCTATGGTCATATTCTTCGGCCTTCACTTTACCAATCTCTTTCTAAGGGATGATTTCTTAAAGATATTCTCCGGTGCGGGACTTCTTTTTGTATCGGCGTTGTGTTTTGGGCTGATAGAGAGAGAGACATTCATTACGATTGCCGGGGCGTGGGTTTTAATCACAGCGCTCTATCTGTTTCAGGCACACCTGCTGCTGTACCGGCAGCTCAAGACACAAAGGAGCACGGGGGCTGGCATGTTCAGCGCCTTTTTGGTGGGACTAACTTTTGGCGCGGGCTGGAGTCCGTGCATAGGGCCGGTGCTTGGCGCTATTTTGCTTTTGGCTTCGGGGCAGGAGACCGTATATCATGGCATGGCGCTTCTTGCCTTGTTTTCCGTGGGACTTGGGATACCTTTTTTCATTGCGGGGCTGTTCTGGACGGGTTTTATTAGTTTTGTGAGGAAATTCGGCAAGTTCTTCGCAGCCGTGGAATTCACCGGCGGCCTCATTCTTATGGCGATGGGGTTGTTACTGCTGACAGGCAAACTCTCTTCAATATCCCTGTAGGAGCGCACGTGATTGGCCATATAAAAAAAATTCTGATGCTTGCTGAGGCGCGTGGTATAGACCTCGACAGCCCCCAAGCGATGGAAATACACCGCCGGATTATTCTAAATAAACCATTTCTTCTGAAGTGGTATGAAATCTATTTCAATGCCGTGGGTGAGGTTGAGGCTGAGACCGCCCACCTTGGCGGCGTAGCCCTTGAGTTAGGGTCGGGGGCAGGGCTGATTAAGACAGTTTATCCGGATATAATTACCTCTGACACTGTTATTAATACCCATATTGACCGGGTGGAAGACGCGGTGGCGCTGTCATTTGCCGACGGTAGTCTAAGGGCGGTTTACTGCCTCAATACCCTTCACCACATAAGCGATGCGCGGCGTTTTCTATCGGAGCTCAACAGGTGTTTAATGCCGGGCGGTGTGGCGCTGATGGTAGAGCCGGCCATGTCCCGATTCGCGCGCTTTGTCTGGCGGTATCTGCACCACGAAAACTGCCAGCCCGGCTGGGGTTGGCAGTTTCCCAACGACGGGCGCATGAGTGGCTCTAACTCCGCCCTGCCGTGGATTGTGTTTGATAGAGACAGGGAATTGTTCAACGAGGGTTTCCCCTGTCTTAACGATGTGGAAATCAGATATTTCGATATAGCGCTTTACCTGCTGTCTGGTGGGGTGTCTTATCGGGCGCTTGCCCCCGTGCGGGTCTTTAAATACCTGCGCGCAATAGAAAAAATAATACCTCAGGGCATGATGAAAGACACATTTGCCCTCTTTCAAATTATCAGGGTCAGCAAGAGTGCCCCCCAAATATGAATAATACTGTTAATAAGGAATCGCAGGACTACACGTTTGAGATTATCAGCGGGTCGTTGATATTTAAGACAGAGTCCTTTAAGGCCGAAAAAAGGAGCGTCTTACATAGCGGCGTATATAATAGAGAGGTGGCCTCGGCGTTTGTTGCCGCTGGGGCGGCTTGCTCTTATTTTGCCGCTTTCGCCCTCTCAGGCCGTCTGAATTACATTCACTATGCGGTCACTGCCGTCTTATTTGCCGTTTTTTATCCCCTCAGTTGGCTGTTTATCTTTAAAAGGCCAGCACTTGCTGTTTTTCTCAATAACGAAAAAGCTATCGCGGCCATTGCCATAAAGGGAGTCTTTCGTAAGAAGAGGATTCTCAGGACACTAAGCCAGTTAAGAGATGTCGCAGTAGCGCATGTGAAGATAGAGGTGGGAAATCCCGATGGCGTGGCCTTTGTAGAGAAAATCGCGCTACAGCACGGCACAGTAATACCGGGCTTAGGGGTGGCACAACATGTTTACGCGGTTGAGTTTGTCTTTGACGACGGCCCTGTTGTCGTATATTGCTGTGGCGATGAGGATAAGGCCGCTAAGGTGTGCTCAGGGTTTAAGGATTATCTTGTAAGCGCCTGAAATGCCGAAGAGATTCGGATTTAATACCAATAATCTGTTTGACTAAGCTGTTCACTAGGGCAAACACATTAGAAATTGTCTCCCTTATTTTTGTCGCCGCCCTTATTTTTGTTACCGCCCTTATTTTTTGTCATTCCGGCTTGCAGACTGTGTCACAATAGTAAAGCAGCCCCCCCCCCTTTT
>NZ_JBJUSG010000213.1:0-2653 GCF_046044395.1 Candidatus Magnetominusculus dajiuhuensis
TTGAATTAGTCTGGCTCTGAAATAACAACAAAACGCATATAGTGCGTTTGCCCTGCGAAAGGTTACACATTACTGGATATTGCTAAACTCAATAAGTTAATATTGTAAAAATAATTTTTGGAGATAAAACCATGAAAGAGGCGTTATGTCTGGCGTTATTACTTGTTTTGCTGATGGCAGGCGCTGGCTCTGCCGAAGTTTATCTAAGCCGCTATGAGGCGGTGTTTGAGGCGGCTCAAAACAGCGCAGGGCAGTATGCCAACGTGCAGGTTGTGCTACGGATTACCTACGCGGCTGACCAGCCTCTGACCGGCGGTTTTAAGTTTGTCGGCCCGGGGAAGATTTCAAATGTCATGGTGGCCGATAGCGACGGCGGATCTGTTAACCTTACTGTGGAGAAACTCAGAGAGACTAAGATAAGCTATGATTTCCCGCGTGTTACATCGGGAAGTAAGACAATCGTTATCACCTTCATCATGGAAGACGCCATTGAAGACAGGCTGCTTTATAGCTCGTTTGACTCCCAATGGGTTGGCAAATGGCAAATTCCCGTCAATAACGCGGTATATACGTTTATCTTTCCACCGGGGTTTGTTGACAACTGGCTTGACACCAACTTCACGTCATTTAACAGGACGACGGCAGACGGCAGGCAGGCGATTCAAATAGTTCAGCCCCTGCTTGCCGAGACGGCGTTCAGCCTGAGAGTGAAACCTTCGTTTGGTGGACATTCATTTGGTTTTTTTGCGGTTATGCTGGGCGCGGCACTGTTTTTAGTCCTGTACATAGTTATTAATATCAGGCGTCTCCCTGATTGCTCACGGCTTGACACAAGAGAGATTACCCCGGCAGAGGCCGGATTCTTAAAGAAGGGGATAAAACACTCTATCTGTGTGGCGGTATTTGACCTGCTCCAATTAGGGCACTTAATAAAGACACCGCCAAATGAACTGCAAGCCCTGAAAGCTGACGACACGCTCTACGCGTATGAAACACTGCTCATGGGGTTTTTTAGTGGTCGGCGTACGCTGAAGCATTTATTCCGGGATGATGAGCCAAAGCGAGGGTACAAGAAAGAGATGCTCAATTCCCTGACATGGAAGGGGCTGCTGAAAGACGCCACAGCGGCGAAGGCGGCGGCGGGAAGGGTTATATCGGCCTCAGTGCTTGCCGCGATAATTATGACCGCCGCGTGGAAATTCTCAAGGGTGGACAGCATCTATTTGATGGCCTCTCTCATTGCCCCTGTGGTTGGCGCGGCGGTGGCTGTGGTGTTGTATACGCGCCGTCCCAAGTCTGGAAGGGCCAGGTATGCGTTAGAAAAATGGGAAAAGACTGTGGAAGACCATTCGTTTGTCGTACGGGCGGGCAATCCTATTATTAGTTATGGGGTAGCGATTTTAGGGCTTCAAATCCTTGCGGGGACGGTTTTCGAAGGAGACTTAGGCTATGCTTCGTACGCTCGTGTATTACAGGGCGGCTCATCGTCGGGGTGTTCAGGCTGCGGCAGCAGTGACTCCTCAGGCAGCGGTGGTGGTGACGGCGGTGGAAGCGGCGGCTGCGGTGGTTGCGGCGGTGGCGGAGGCGATTAGGCCATTCTGAGAATATCGGGATTTGACGACTATTTTTACCTTCAATGGCACATCACAAACCGCTGCAACTTACGATGCAGCCACTGCTATATGGGGGATAGTAAGCCTCAATCAGGCCGCGATGCCCTCATAGGCGTTATCGAAAAGTATGATGACTTCTTAAAACGAATGCGCCTGAGGGGCAGGATACAGATTACCGGAGGTGAGCCGCTCATGTCAGAGGACTTGTTTGTCCTTCTTGAGGAGGCTCGAAAAAGGAAGATGCCCACGAGGATTCTATCCAACGGCACACTGCTGAGCAGGGACAATGCGAGGATGTTGACAGAGGCCAACTGCAGGATTGTGCAAATATCTCTGGACGGGGATAAAGAAACACATAATGCCATAAGAGGGGAATTTGCCTACGAAAAGGCAATGGAAGGTGCGGCAATACTAAAAGAAGCAGGAATCGCCGTAACTATAATGATGACCCTGTCGGGGGCCAATCACACGCGGCTTAGATCTGTTTATGACGAGGCTATAGCCCTGAAGGTGGAGAGGTTTTCGTTTTCGAGGCTTGTCCCCATAGGAAGGGGGGCGTCTTATCACGGCGGTACGCTGTCTAAAGGCGAGGTGAAAGACCTGTTTCATTTGTGCCATAGGCTGAAGCTGGAAAATCGCGTGGAAATGCCGTTGAGAGACCCACTGTGGGGTCCATATTTAAGGCCGCGGGCACGCCCCAGAGTTGTAAGCGGCTGCTCAATAGGATATAACGGCATTTGCATAGACAGCGATGGCTCAGTGTATCCATGCCGGAGACTGCCGGTATTATTAGGCAATATAATGGTTGATGATTTCGTGAAGCTCTGGGAACACGAGATATTAAATCCACTGAGAGACAGGGACGCACTCACGGGCAAGTGCGGAAAATGCCGTTACAGATGGCAGTGCGGCGGCTGCAGGGCGGTTGCCTATGCAATGAACGGGGATTACTCAGGGGAAG
The DNA here is from genome assembly GCF_046044395.1 of Candidatus Magnetominusculus dajiuhuensis. Taxonomy (NCBI): domain Bacteria; kingdom Pseudomonadati; phylum Nitrospirota; class Nitrospiria; order Nitrospirales; family Nitrospiraceae; genus Candidatus Magnetominusculus; species Candidatus Magnetominusculus dajiuhuensis. The sequence goes on from NZ_JBJUSG010000213.1 coordinate 2,575, forward strand.
ACCCGCAGTGTTTTGTATAGCAACTATGTAATACCAAAATAGAAATGTCCTATTCTACCAAAGTAGAAATGTCCTAAAG
>NZ_JBJUSG010000214.1:0-2559 GCF_046044395.1 Candidatus Magnetominusculus dajiuhuensis
TTCTCTGTAAACACGCATTCTCACTATCATTTTACCTTCACCGAGAATTGCTGGCTTACTACCTTCTCTATAGCCAACGACGTGGCTAAGTATTTCGCCATTATTCCGGCGCTTTTTGCCGGAACGCTGCCCTGGCTCAAGGTAGTTGACATAATGAACCTGCATTCACCTACATCAGCCATTCTGTCGGCGGTAATATTTAACGCACTGATTATCCCGATACTGATTCCGGTAGCACTCAAGGGAGTTCGTTACAGGCCGCTTGGCGCCGACGCCCTGCTGCGTAAAAATCTGACAGTTTGGGGCCTGGGTGGAGTAATCGTACCGTTTATCGGTATTAAGCTGATAGACATGGCAATGACGGCACTTCATCTGGTTTAAGTTATAACGGAAGATTGTTTAATAAGGAGGATAAATATATGGGCAAGATCGTTTCAAGGAGCTTTTTGTTGTTAGCATTTTCGGTTGTATTGTGTTGCGTGGTGTACGTGGCAGCATTGCTGATATTGGGACAAACCTTGTTTCCATTTGAGGCTAACGGCAGTATGATTAACGGTCCTGACGGCAAACTCGTAGGCTCCAAGCTCATAGCCCAGCCCTTTACCAGGGACGAGTATTTTCAGGCACGGCCCTCAGCCGCGTCCTACGATGCCTCAGCCTCAGCGTCGTCGTCTTATTCGGCAAATAATTATACCCTCCGCGACAGGGTTGCGCGCTCAATAGGACCAATCGTAAACTACAAGAGCGGCCCCAATGCAGGAAAGCCCGTGGCGCCTGACGTGGAAGCATGGTTTAAAAAGGATGTGTTTCAGGGCAATCCCCACATCGTATCGCAATGGGCGGATACGCACAACTCCCTCGCCCAGGCGTGGGTAAGCGCCGACCCCACCCATGCGACTTACATAGACGAATGGGCGAAGGCCCATCAGGCGGTAGTAACGCAGTTTATAAAAGATAACCCTGCAACTCCCCAACCAAAGGCCGCTGACCTTGCAGTAGAGTTTTTCAAAAACTTCTCTTCCGAACACCCGGCTAAGTTCCCAGCCGACGTTACACATACCGGTGCCGATAATAAGACCACTACGGTTATCGAACCAGTAGATACAGGATCGGATATCCAATCCGTTTTCTTCGACATGTGGAGGCAGGACCATCCCGATGACGACATGCAAGATATCCCAGGTGATTTGGTTACCGCCTCCGCCTCTGGTCTCGACCCCCATATTACACTGGTAAACGCTGAGTTTCAGCTTGACAGGGTTGCTTCCAAATGGGCCGACAACCTCAAACGCGATAATGCCGGCGTAAGAGAGGAAATTGATGCTATCTTAAAGAAAAGTGCATTTGCACCCTTAGCGGGTGGCACAGACGCCTACACGGGCAATAAATACAGCGCCTTTCACGACGGCATGGTAATGGTCGGCGTAACCATTCCGATAGTAAAGGACTTGACCATACAGCCGGTGGCGATGTACACGTTTCCACTGTCACACGACGCCAGCAGGATAGTTAACGGCGTATCGTATAATCCAAACGGCGCGCTTGACCAGAATTTCGTGTACGGTCTGAATTTGACGTATAATTTCTAAAAAGGAAGTTGTTTGGATAACTTATACCAGGTTGTAGACAAATGAGTAATTAACCTAAAAATAGACAAAAAAATCATTTTTGTCTATTTTTAGGTATGGTGGTTTGCCCATAAATATGTTAAACTGCGACCATATAACGACCATAGAGCCTGCCGCAGCATTCTTATTGCTTATATTTCAAACCAAATAACTCAAAGCCTCTATCACTTTAGAAGCGATTTTAATGAAATACTCATCGTTGTCAATGGCACGGGTGCGATCAAAAAAGCCTCCGTTTTCCAGAATACACACAATAGTCTCACAATCCGTAATATCACAACGGTAGTGGATGAGTATGCTGCCGGTGATGGCATTTATGCCCACAGTCACAATGCCATGAATGCTTAACGCTTTCCTGATTTCATCGGCAGCATCTGGATTTCTTTTCAGTACATCGCTTTTAATTCTTACTCTTCCAGGAACATTGTGGATGTAGAACATGGCACGTCACCTCCTGCATTTAATAAAGGCCCTCAAGCCAATCCTGTGCCTTGGTCAGCGAAGCCTTTATCGAAGAAGGAAACTGAGGTGGATTAGAGCAGAGATGAAAAGGTGATGCTCAATGTACAGGTTCCCCCATTCGAACAGACATTCGCATGGCTGATATAGTGTTAATAGATCGACCGTCCATTGATATCACCTCCTTGTGTTAGAAATCGTAATTACAGCCCGTTTATAGTAAACCCAAAAATAATATTATGTCAAGGTAAAAATACTCAAATGTCGTACCAAAGTAGAAATGTCCTATTCTTACCAAAGTAGAAATGTCCTATTCTTACCAAAATAGAAATGTCCTATTCAGTTAGTAATCATAGCCCAAATCCGGGTGAGATGACAAGGCATTATTTTTAGGCCGTCGTCCTTTTCCATTGTTTAAACGTAAGCGTCAGGAAAACCCCATCTTTACAGGGGAAGTAGCAGGTGTCATAAT
>NZ_JBJUSG010000215.1:0-2463 GCF_046044395.1 Candidatus Magnetominusculus dajiuhuensis
TAAAGCACGGGGGCTTTTAACTCTTTTCGCTTCTCTATGTCGGTTATAGGGTTTCACAAATAACTTGACATTCCCTTCCAGTACATCTTATACATATGATGTCACAGCCAGTGGTATAACATGGAGTAACAACAGTTTTTCCCTTAGTGGTTCAATTTCAGGAACTGTTTATTGGAACGCAATCATGTCCTCGTCAGATGGGACGAAGCTCGCTATAACAGGTGGTAATGTTTATACAGGAGTATATACCTACGACGCTGCTTCCGCGGCAATTACCGCAATCTATAATCAGGCTGCTTCGTGGTTTGGGTCAACATCCGGAAACATCATTACGGGAACATACGGCGGGGCCACATACTATGGCCAATGGTTTACCAACGGTGCTGACCTTGTAGCCTGGCCAGATGGAAACATGTTCACTTATTACAATGGCAACTGGTATGCCTTAGGGGTAAGCTGGAAATAAATACAGGGCATAAACCCTGATGTTAACAGATGAAACGCAGACAGATTCTGCCGGAGAGCAACCTGTTGAGGGCCTGTCATGGAATAGTTGGGACTAATCATACGGTTAGCTGGGCGTGGACGAAAGTTTACGCCCTACCAAAACATTAACCGGATAATGTATACTTGTATATAAAAGTTAACAAATAGACAATAGATAATAAGCAGTGTCTTATTAATAAAGGGGAAAAGGAGGATACCAGAATGAAAGAGAAGATAAGGGCGCTTTTGGCGACAGAAAAGAAGTACTATGTAGTATCTGTTGTGGTTTTATTAATAGCAGTCTTTTGCCTTAGCTCTTTAGCGTCTGCAAGTCAAATCATTTGGACAACAAGTCAAGGCAATGATTTTACGGTGACCTCGGACGGTGTGGTAAAAGGACTTACAATAACAGCTAGTACCAGTGGAAGTTGTTACAGTAGTTATAATTTTGCGGCTGCGTTTTCAGATATATCGGTCGATGGAAGTGGAAATTTTACAGCAACTAAGAGTTGGAGTAGTTCTGCAATAAGCGATTATGGATCATATTCTCTTTCTGTTAAGGGCAACTTTACCAGTAGTACGGCATTAACCGGCACGTGGTCGTCATCTTTCTCTATGGCGTACGGCGGCTCTTGTTCCAACTCTGGAAGTGGCACTTGGACAGCCGCATCAACAGGGGTATATTCATATATCCTGAGCGTAACGAAATCCGGCACGGGTTCAGGCACTGTAACAGCGTCAAGCGGGACTCTCAGTTGGAGCGGCAGCACCGGCACCACAGCCTACAGGTCGGGAACATCGGTAACGCTAACGGCGGCGGCCTCGGACAACTCTACTTTTACCAGTTGGTCAGGGTGTGATTCCACAATCGGTTCTCAATGTACAGTTACGATGTCGGCGGATAAGTCTGTATCAGCAACATTTTACACGTACACATGGACTGCGCAAACTGGTGCAGGCAGCCGAAATTGGTGGTCAGTAGCGTCCTCGTCAGACGGTACAAAGCTCGTTGCTGTAGCTATGTACGGTGATTATATTTATACCTCAACCGATTCAGGCGCTACTTGGACTAAGCGCACTGGTGCAGGCAGCCAAAATTGGTGGTCAGTAGCGTCCTCATCAGACGGGACAAAGCTCGCGGCTGTGACTTATGGTGATTATATTTATACCTCAACCGATTCAGGCGCTACATGGGGTCAGCAAACTGGTGCAGGCAGCCGAGCTTGGAATTCAGTAGCGTCCTCATCAGACGGTACAAAGCTCGTTGCTCCAGCCGGCGGCGGGGGTTATATTTATACAGGAAACTATGACACTGCCTATGCCTCCGAGGCAATTACGGCAATCTATAATCAAGCGGCATCGTGGTTCGGGTCAACATCTGGAAGCGTAGTTGCGGCAACATCCGGCGGGGTCACATACTATGGCCAATTGTTTACAAATGGTGCTACCATTGTAGCCTGGACAGATGGAAATTTGTACACTTATTATAACGGTACTTTGTATGCTTTAGGGGTAAACTGGCGAACATTAGGTAAGTCAGTCTTGAAGATGACCGCAATCTATAATCAGTCTGCTTCGTGGTTTGGGTCAATATCTGGAAACATCATTACGGGAACATACGGCGGGGTCACATACTATGGCCAATGGTTTACCAACGGTGCTGCCCTTGTGGCCTGGCCAGATGGAAACATGTTCACTTATTACAATGGCAACTGGTACGCCTTAGGGGTAAGCTGGAAATGAGTAAAGGGCATGAGTTCTGAGTAGTAAAGTTTAAGTAATTGCGAATGGCGGCTTAATGGCCGCCATTCCGGCTTGTCCGGTCTACGGGTAAATGCACTATTCCTTGGTGCGAAAGTTCAGATAGAAATGTCGTGGAGTGAGAGGAATGACACAGTTTGTTGAACAGTCTCCAAATTTTTTGTTCGTAAGCGTCTAAATAACTACACCCGTTGATTTCCCTGCGAGGGCATCCCT
>NZ_JBJUSG010000216.1:0-2373 GCF_046044395.1 Candidatus Magnetominusculus dajiuhuensis
TCGTAGGCTGGAATGACAGACTTGAAAAAATATAGTTACTTTTATGAACGCAACCTGGTATTACTTCTTTGACAGCAGCATGGTATTGAGCGCTGAGCGCGGTAGAACATTGGTGGCACTTCTGAGGGGGTGTCTGGACACCGCTTAGGGTGCGGTGTCCAGAAAGTCGCCTGCGCAGGCTATGGGTTGGGAGCTTTATTTTCTGGGTTGCTCATCCTTAGGTTCGGTTGCGGTCTTATCATCGGAAAGCAATTTTTCGATAAGAGGCATGTTTGCCCCATCAACAAATGTTCCCTCAATAATCAGCAGAGGCGTACCGGTAACTCCTGCGCCGTCGCCAACAGTCTTGTGCTCTTTGAGCAGTTCATCAACCTTTGGATCACTGCAAAGTTCAAGTGTGTCATTGTCATGTTTACCGGCCATCACATCCTCAAGGGCCTTTTTCTTGTCAGCGGAGCAGAGAATATACTTAGCCTTCTCGGCCGCCTTAGGGTGAAGCTGCGGTATTGGAAACAAAAAGACATACCTTGTAACATCGCTGCGTGTTGCAAGATATGCCCCGACTTTTCTGCAAAATGGACAATCCGGGTCAGTGAACTCAACCACGGTCTTCTTGCCGTTTCCAATCTTCAGCGCCTTATCAAGAGGTATATTTTTGAGCTTCACCTCTCTTAACTGGCGCTTCCTATCGGCAGTAATGCTCTTCTTTTCCTTAGGCGAAACTATCTCTCCGAAAATCAAATAGCCGGTTACAGGATCAAAATAAACAATCTCATTTCCTTTAACTACCTCGTAAAGCCCCTTTATCGGACTCTCTTTAACACTATCCGGCTTTACATCAGGGAATATCTCCTTGATCTTATCCTCTACCGGGTCGGCCCACACCGTCTGGACGCACATAACACACAACAACACGCTCAAAAGCACTAACAACTTTTTTGACATATACCTTCTCCTTATGTTTTTGACTAGTTTAATATACCCGCAGACTTCTTTATCTGCTGAAGCCTGTCCATTATGTCGTCCTGAAGCTCTTTCATTCTATCCAGGTTGCTCCACGCCGAAAGGATAAGCCAATTCAGCGAATGGTCAATAGCATCCTCAGCAACCCCCCTCCCGGACAGTCGCCGCAAAACATCAAACGCCGTTGCGGCATCCTTGAAAGTGCCGCCAAAGTGGTTATACTCATTGCCATCACGCCGCCCGTCAGCAACTTCCTTTCGCCCGTCGGCACCTTCTTTTCCATCCATTGAGCGGGTATCCATATCCATACCTCCTAATCTCCGAGATCACCATCTCACCACTCCGAGACCACTATCTCACCACCCATAAGACGCACCCTTTGGATGCACACCCAGAGAAGCAAGATATATTACAATCCCACGTGTTTATCTTACATTCTTTGTTTTTTAAAAGTCAAGCATTTTTTCCTGATATATTTTTTTCTTGAAAATAAATCCTTCTTTCTGGTATAATTTAGTCATGGCTCGTGAGAGAGATGGTGTGCAAAGGGAGACGTTCTCAACACGGTTGAACCCGGAACTCCTGAAAAAATTGAAGTACCTCGCCGTGGAGGAAGGTAAAAAGCTCAACGAGTTAATCGAAGAGGCCGTTGCCCTGCTGCTTGCGGATTACAAAAGGCGAAAAGGCAGACTGTTCGATTAAGCCAGTGTCTTGCTTAAAAGTAAATATCTTGCTTACAGAGGAATATCCTGTTTACAGGCTGCCTGAACATATTATAACATCAGGCCGTTCGTAGATGGGCGTCTTGATTTCGGTGTTGCTCCAATCTGGTATCTCAGATAATGGAACGCCGGCGGTGTAATCCATATCCTCGTATTTCTTGAATTCGTCGTACTGCAGGGCAATGGACAGGGTTGCGGCGGCTTTCTCCTTAGGGTTGTTCACGTCATACGGCGTCTTATAATCTATATTAAAGACGTTATTTGATTGAAGAAGGATTCCCTCTTCCTTTTCTGTCCCCGGAATAATAAGATAAAACTTAGGCTCAGACACATACTGAGGGCGGACAAGCAGGTATGTCTTTCTCTTCATATCATCGTCTCCACGAGGGGATTCTAACACATAATCCCACGTTAAATCAAGCCGAATTGCCTCACGAAAAATCTACACGAAAGAGAATCTGGCAGGGGACGGCCAATTATTTAAAACTCATATCTTACTTGCACGTAGATGTTGTCGTTCTTACTGAATTGTCCAAACTGGGTCCAGTTTTTGGCCCCGCCGAAGATATTGGCTCCTACCGCCGCCCATATGTGGTCTGTAAAGTTATATTTTGTCTCAGGATTAATAAAATAATCGTAAGCGTCAAGAAAACCCCATCTTTACAGTGGGGGTAGCAGATGTCATAAT
>NZ_JBJUSG010000217.1:0-2111 GCF_046044395.1 Candidatus Magnetominusculus dajiuhuensis
AGGTGAGAGCCTTCCCTACCCCTATTGTCCTTATATCTCAGAATAGGCAAAATCAACATTGAACTAAACTACCAGATGTAACCGCTACCGTTGCTCACAATGGTTCAGCTTACAACTCCATTGTGAGCAATGTCAAACAGATTCTAACTTTACATTCAATAGTATTTAAATCTGTCATTAATTATTTATAATACAACAATGTTGAAGGCAACTTTTAGAATACTCTTAAAACTTATACTCGTAGCAATGATGTTCGGTTTCTTAATGGCAGAAACCTGTAAGGATGATGTGGTAGAGGAATATTTAATAAATGTTCACACGGGGAGATATTTTAAAGGAACCGGCCACAGTGAAGAGGTGATACTCGATGGTTCTGACTATAAGTTTTATAGGGTGAAACTTGATAATTTTACAAAGGATGCCTATGATATTTTAGTTAGTTCACTTGTCATCGGCTATGGTCAACCTTACTGGGACACTCCACATTACTGGCTAAGATTTAGTTATGAAACATTCTCGACCTACTGTACGGAAGTTGACAAAAGCAAGACTGTCATGCCATACATATTACTATCTCCAGATTGGTGGCCTTGGGAATTGGGAAAGCATTTTATTCCAACAATGCGTTCAATAAACCGCTCAAACTATAAGTTTTATTGCTGCAGTGCTGAGCGCCCCAGCCGCGGCTATTCATATTTTGAATATTTTGCAATAGACAATAAAACAAAAACGGGGTATTATTGGAGAACGACAAGGGGGACTATTGACTAAACTGAATATTATTGGGACAGATTAATTTACTCTCTCTATAAATTAACCTGCCCCTTCGATGTCACGCGTGGCTCAGATTGTGGCCGTAAGGTCGGCAACAAGGTCACCCACTTCAACCGTACCCATCCCCATGTGCCCTGCCGCGAGGTTTTTTATGTGTTTGGCAGTAACCTCCATGACGGCCTTCTCTATTGTCTGGCCCGCCTCTGTCTCGCCAAGGTACTCAAGCATCATTGCCCCGGCACATATGGCCGCCAGTGGATTGATGATGTTTTGACCCGTATATTTTGGGGCCGAACCCCCTATTGGCTCAAACATGGACGTGCCCTCCGGGTTTATGTTGCCACCGGCGGCTATCCCCATCCCGCCTTGTATCATAGCGCCGAGGTCGGTTATTATATCCCCAAACATATTGTCTGTGACTATGACATCAAACCATTCGGGATTCTTGACAAACCACATCGTTGTGGCGTCAACATGCGCGTAGTCGGGCTTTATGCCGGGATAGTCCTTTGCAACCTCATAAAAGACGCGCTCCCACAAATCAAAGGCATAGGTCAGAACATTGGTCTTGCCAGAGAGTGTGAGTTTATTTGCCTTGTTGCGCCTTGCCGTATAGTCGAAGGCGTATCTGACGCATCGCTCTACCCCTTTTCTGGTGTTTATGGATTCCTGTATGGCAACCTCGTCCTTTGTACCTTTTTTGAGAAACCCACCGGCACCGGCATATAAGCCCTCTGTGTTTTCTCTTATTACGACGAAGTCTATATCCTCCGGCCCTTTGTCTTTCAGTGGACATTGCACACCGGGGTAAAGTTTAACCGGCCTCAGGTTTATGTACATGTCCAGCTCAAAGCGCAGCCTGAGGAGGATTCCCTTTTCGAGGATACCGGGCTTTACGCCGGGGTGTCCGATTGCCCCCAGTAGCAGCGCCTTGTGCCTTTTCAGTTCCTCTAATGCGCCCTCCGGCAGCGTCTCGCCAGTCCTTAAATACCTTGTACCGTTTAAGTCATAGTCAGTAAAGTTCAGTTTAAATCCAAATCTGGCAGCGGCGGCCTTTAATACCTTAACGCTCTCCCTTATGACCTCAGGGCCGGTGCCGTCGCCACCGATAACGCCTATTTCGTATGTATTGCCGTTCATTTATTTTATCCCTCCTGTTGTCGATTTTGCCATATATGTATAATTGTACCATTTTCAAACAGTTCTGTCATAGATTCAATCAGGGCAATCGCATTTGAAAAATAGAGCAGAAGATACCTATGCAATCATTCCTGTTTTGTCCCTTTCCGTCATTCCGGCTTGTCCGGAATCTTCCCTTTAGTGGGAGTTTCATGATG
>NZ_JBJUSG010000218.1:0-2059 GCF_046044395.1 Candidatus Magnetominusculus dajiuhuensis
AATTATATATAACAGTAATGTCCGCTTACTACTGTACCTATTTATAAGTCCTTCCGCATGGTGATAAAGAGAGAGATACGGAGGCAGCCGGATATATTTGATGAGGACAGATATTTTCAGCACGTAATAGCGACAAATTCGTCAGAGGAAGAAAAGACAGGATATGAAGTAATCCAGGGGGCATATCCGGCAGTGGATATAAAAAAGCTGGCTGTTATTGAACAGAGCAGGTGGGAAGATATTTGAACTCAGCCTCGCATGGGACAGCTTAAAAAGAAGTTATAGAAATTAATCACCGGCATAAAAATGGATAGGTATGTTTAAAATAGGACTAATAATGTAATATTAACTAGTTAACGATAGTAATTGTTGAGAATATGTAATAATTGATTGATAGCATTGTAAATGGCAAAATGATCTGAAAAACCCTTTAAACCGATAGGTGTAAATTCCTAATGTCGGAGCTTGGGGAGGTTTTTTGTCTTGACAAAGGGCGGCGGGATAGATATAATTAGAGTGGACATATTTTAGAAGGGATTATTACAGTCGAAACACTCACAGTGTTGCAAACTGTGAGATGTGGCGTTTATGAGAGGAAAACCCCCAATAATGGATTCGCGTTTGGTTGTGAAGCAAGCTGGAAGTCGATAAAATGTCCACAATAGTTCTTTTTTTAAAAATGTTATATCAGTATCGTGCCGTTATTGCCACTATGGCGCTGCAGGAGATTAAAAATAAATATATAGGTACGATGGGTGGGGTTGTATGGTCGATAATTAACCCGTTGCTGACGATATTTGTCTATTGGTTAGTGTTTTCTATTGGTCTTAAGGTACGGCCAATTGAGGATGCGCCTTTTATAGTATATTTTTGCGCTGGTCTAATACCATGGATGACCTTTACCGATACGTTGATAGCAAACACTAACGTCTTAAAGCAGAAATCATATCTCATAAAGAAGATGGTATTCCCCACGGAAATTCTGCCCATCGTGACACTTCTTTCAAATTTAATTGCCCATGGGATAATGCTGATAATCTTTTTAATAATCCTACTATTTAGCGGCCTGTCATTTTCGTTGATTAATATACAGGTTCTCTATTATATTATTGCGCTTTGCATATTAAGTCTTGGCCTAAGCTGGCTGCTTTCGGCCATAAATGTTTTTTTTCGTGATACATCGATGATATTAGGTGTTGTAATTAATCTATGGTTTTGGCTTACACCCATAGTTTGGATTATTGATATATTACCAGTGCGATACCAGCCTGTTATCAAATTAAATCCAATGTATTATATTGTGGATGGTTATCGGAATGCCTTTATCTATCACATACCTTTTTGGAAGAATTATAAGTCTGGAATTTATTTTTGGCTGATATGCCTGTCATTATTCGCCTGCGGGGGGCTTGTCTTCAAAAAATTAAAGTCAGAATTCGGAGACGCATTATAATATGCCCGAAGAGATTGCCATATCTGTCAAAAACGTATCGAAAAAATATCGATTATTTAAATCTCATAATGAGAGATTTATGGAAATGCTGCATCCTTTCAAGAAAAAGTATCACAAGGAATTTTGGGCGTTGAAAGATGTGAGCTTTGACATTAAACGAGGCTCTACAGTTGGCATAATAGGAAGAAACGGCTCAGGGAAATCGACACTTTTGCAGATTATCTGTGGAGTATTAAAACCCACGGTGGGGGAAATAACAGTAAACGGCCGGATTTCAGCGCTACTGGAGTTGGGAGCCGGGTTCAACCCAGAAATGACCGGGCGTCAGAATGTCATTATGAATGGGGTAGTGCATGGGCTTTCAAACAAAGAAATTAACTCAAAGATACCAGAAATTCAAGAGTTTGCGGATATTGGTGAGTTTTTTGACCAGCCTGTGAAACTCTACTCGTCGGGTATGTTTGTAAGGCTCGCTTTTGCGGCATCTGTTAATGTTGACCCTGATATTTTAATAATCGATGAGGCACTTGCGGTAGGGGATGCAAAATTTCAGCATAAATGCTATAATAAGCTAATGGAATTTCAAGATAGTGGAAATACTTTATT